>CAMNPA010000006.1 GCA_946547205.1 uncultured Selenomonadales bacterium
TTGCAATGCGCCGCCGAGTCCGATTATCGGCAAAAGTAAAAGTGCGGTTGAAAATAACGTCCAATTTTTTCCGCCTAAAAGTCCCGGCATGTAGGTATAGAACAATCGGCAAGTTGCGCCGACGAGTCCGGGCAATGATGCCAATGTAAAAATCTGCGCGTCCGTGAAATGGAAGCCGATTTGATTCAACTGCGCGGCAATCGTCGCCCAAAGCGTCCACACGACGAACGACAGAGTCAGTGCCCAAGTCGACGTGTAAAGATTTTGCTTGGCGATACGTTCGCCGAATTTTTTCCAGAAGGCATCGTTTTCGGGATCCCATTTCGCCAAAATTTCTTTTCGCGACGGATTGTCGCCCAGCGTTTTCAAAACATCTTCAGCCATGCTATCACTCTCCTTGAGTCGAGTATATGAAAAATTTTTTCGCCTGTAAGTGAGTTTGGTCACATAAAGACGCAGTTTCACGCGTTAAAATGATTGCAACTATGCAGTGAAGGTGATTATATGGAGTCCATGATTCGGCAGTTTTACGAGATACCCGGCAAGATTTTGACTCTCAAGCCCGGCGAATATCTTTTTCATGAAGGCGACCACGCGAAAAATTTTTTCTTCGTGCGCACCGGCAAGATTTTTATCACAAAGTTTGCCGAGAGCGGTCGAGTTCTGTCATTGCGATTGGCGACGAAAGGCAGCATCATCGGCGAGTTGCCGCTTTACGAAGAAAATCCCGTTTACATTTTCAACGCCGTTGCTCAAAGTCCGTCCGAAGTCTACGCGATTGAATTCCCGACGCTCCACAGCTACCTTGAAAAAAAACCGTGGCTTGCAATCAATCTGCTGAAAATTATCGGCGTGCACATGCGCAAGCAACATTCCAAATTCCGCGACTTGATTCTTTACGGCAAGAAAGGCGCGATTTTTTCAACGTTGATTCGATTTGCAAACAGCTACGGACAAAAAGTTGACGACGGAATTTTAATTTCGGTGCCGCTGACGAATCAAGAACTTGCGAATTATTCGGCGACTGCCCGCGAGAGTTTGAACAGAATTTTCAGCGACCTGCGCCGACAAAACGTTATCGAAATGCGCGACGGTTTGATTCTGATTCGTGACATCGATTTTCTCAAGCGCGAGATTCAGTGCGAAAATTGCGGACGCGAAATTTGCAACATCGAATAGCCCGCGAGGAACCGACAAATTTTTTCTGCGGCGACAAAGTCATTCAAGTCGAACTGCGCAATCTTGTCGTCGTCAACAGGAGCAATCGTGAAAATCGCGGCGACATTTTCATCGGCAATGACTTCGCCTTTTCCGCGCCAAAGTGAAATTGCGGGACGAGTGCCGTGCGTGCGACTTTCCGTCAAAATCAAATCGACGTTCATTTTCTCCGCGACGACCGAAAAATTTTCGCGCTCATCGGTTTGCTGAATCATGAACCAACTCTTCGGCGAGACGACTGCGACGGATTTTGCGCCCGCCGTCTGAAATCGCCAGCTGTCTTTGCCTTCAACGTCCAGATTAAATCCATGCGCATCACTTTTTATCACGCCGACTTTGATTTTCTGCGCGGTAAAAATTTTCGTCAGCCGTTCAATGAAAGTCGTTTTGCCGGTGCCCGATGCAGGCGCAACGATTGAAATTATCGGTGTCGTGCGCGACAAATTTTCTGCCCGTCCTTGAGCAAGTCGCAAATCGGCAGGCATGTTGACGTTGAAAAAAATTTCTTCGCATGAAAGTTTTATGACCTCGTGCGGGATTTTTTTTATTGCGGCGAAAAGTTTCCGTTGACCTTGAGCCAGTTCCGACGCAAAAATTTCCGCGAGTTCACGCCGATAAAATGCCGCCAACATTTGCCGACGACTGCCGACTTCGGGAATGACCGCTTGAACGTCTGAAAAATTTTCCGTCAACGGGAGCAACGGCGCGAAATTGAAGAACGGCATATCGGCGGAAATTGCCAACGCCCAATCGGTTTTGATGTGCGCGAGTCCGTTCGCAAGTCCCGCCATTGGTCCCGCGTCATGAATTTTGTCGACTAAAAGTTTTGCGCCGTATCGTTGAGCCAAAATTTTCAGCGCAGGCAATTCGTCTTCAACGCACAAAAAAATTTCTGTGAAGTTTTGAGCTTGAGCCTTGCGCAAAATTTTTTCAAGCAGTCCGACGCCGCCGACTTTAACGAATCTTTTATCGACGCCGAGCCGTGAAGATTTGCCGCCTGCGATTATTAATAAAGAAAGTTTCATTTATCAGCCTCGCCGCGAAGAATTTCTATTCCGTGTTGAAGTTCGGGCAAGACAAAATTCAAGCACTCGTCGACAGCTTTCGGACTGCCGGGCAAATTCACGATCAGCGACCGTTTACGAATTCCTGCGACTGCTCTGCTCAACATTGCGCGACGTGTGACTTGCATTGAAAGATTTCGCATGGCTTCGGGAATTCCGGGCGCGAGTCGTGTGCAAACTTCCAACGTTGCTTCCGGTGTAATGTCGCGAATCGAAAAGCCAGTTCCGCCCGTCGTCAAAATCAATCCGACGCCCGAATCAGCGAACTCAATCAGCTTGTCGACGAGCAATTTTTTCACATCGGGCAGAATCGTCCGCGCAAAAATTTTGTAGCCCACGTTGGATAAAATTTCTTCGCATTTATCGCCGCTGCCGTCAACTTCGCGCAATCCGTGAAAGCCTCTGTCGCTCACCGTGATAATCGCCGCATCGAGCGGAATTTTTTCGGCAAGCTCCAAATCGTCGCCGACAGAAATTTTTCCGCCGTGAAGGACACGAGCAAAAACTCCTTCGCGCGGCATGATGCAATCGCCGACTTGATGATAAATGGCGCAGTGACTGTGGCATTCCTTGCCGATTTGCGTTATCTCAAAGAAAACGTCGCCGCTCCGAAGTCTGGTGCCGACGGGCAAATTTTTGAACGTGAAACCTTCCGCGAGAATATTTTCACCGAACGCGCCGGGCTCAACATTTGCGCCGCGAGATTTGAATTCGTCGACTTCAGCTTGACCGAGCAGACTAACTTGCCTGTGCCAATCGCCGGCGTGAGCGTCATCGACAATTCCAAACTCCGTGATGAACTGCGCCGTGTCGACCAAAAATTTTGCGGTGCCGCGCCGAGAGCTGATACAAATCGCGTTGATTTTTCCCATGCTTTAACCTCCGACCTGATACATTTGAAATTTCGTTTCGTCGCCGAAAAAATGTTCACGCGGCTTGCGATAAATCGTCGCACGAATTTTGGCGGCAAGTTCGTCGTCGTCAACGTTGGAGCGCAGTAAATTTTTCACGTCAAGTCCAGCGTCGAAACTCAAACAAGTTTTCAGAAAGCCCGCTGCCGTGAGCCGAATCCGATTGCAAGTTGCGCAAAATTTGTGGTTGATGGCGTCGATGAAACCGATTTGCCCGACAAAATTTTTCGGTTGAAAATATTGAGCAGGACCTTGCAAAGAATTTTTTTTGCCGACAGGAACGAGCACGCCGAAATTTTTTTCCAACGTCGCGAAAACTTCAGATGACGACACGCCGACGAGTGAAGAATTTATCGCGCAACCGATCGGCATGAGTTCGATAAACCGCACCTTGACGGGACGACTTTCAGCCAATGTCGCGAGTTCGACAAGTTCAGAGTCGTTGACGCCGACAAGTGGCACGCAATTTATCTTGACGGAAAATTTTTCGGGCAGCGATTGAAGTCCGTCGAGCACGTTAGAGAAAAATTTTCGGCGAGTCAGTGTCGAGAAAGTTTCCGCGTTGAGAGTATCCAAGCTCAAATTGAGCCCGTCGAGTCCCGCCGCGATGAGTTCGTGCGAAAAATTTTTAAGAAGGACACCGTTAGTCGTCAGCATGACTTGTTCGATGCCGCGAAGTCTTTTCAGCTCATGAATCAGCGTCGACAAATTTTTTCGGAGCAACGGTTCGCCGCCCGTCAAGCGAATTTTTTTTATGCCGAGCCGTGAAAAAATTCTGGCGACACGAACGATTTCTTCCAGCGACAAAATCTGTGCGTGCGGAATTTTTTGAACGCCGCATTCGGGCATGCAGTAGCGACAACGCAAATTGCAACGGTCAGTCACGGAAATTCGCGCATAATTTATCTCGCGCCCAAATTGGTCAATCATGTCAGAATAATTTCAACCTCGTCGCCTGCCTTCAACGTGTCGGAGCCGGCAGGAATATCAATCAAGCAGTTGCAACCGACAGCCGAAAATAAATTGCCCGATTCGTGACGCGTCGGCAGAAAAATTTTTTCACCGTCGAAACGTGCTCTGATGAAACGTCGCCCGAAACTTTTTTTAGGAAAATCGTCGACTAAAACACCGCGACTGCGTTTGTAAAGAATTTCGTTGCGCCGAGAAAGTTTTGCGAGCACGGGACGCGTCAAAAGTTCAAACGTCGCATAAGCCGCGAAAGGATTGCCGCTCAACGCAATGCCCAAAGTTTTGCCGAACGTCCAGCCGATGACGGGCGCACCAGGCTTCATTTCGATTCGCCAAAAAATTCGTTCGCCGATCTTCTTAACAACGTCGTGCATGATGTCTTTTTTGCCGACAGAGACGCCGCCGGTTGTTATCAGCAAGTCGACGTTGAGCGCGGAAATTTTTTCGGCAATCAAGTTGTCGTCATCGGGAAGGTTGCCCAAAATTTCAGGCGCGAAGTTCATTTCAATCAGCCGCGACGAGAGCAAGTAAAGGTTGCTGTTGAAAATTTTTCCGGCAGAAAGTTTTTCGTCGGGCGCAATGAGTTCGTCACCGGTTGACGCGATGGCGATTCTCGGACGCCGATAAACTTTCACGGTCGCGACGCCTTGACTTGCCAAAATCGCAACGTGAGCCGCAGATAATTTTTTATCTTTCGCGACAAGTTGAGCACCGGCTTTGATGTCTTCGCCCGCAAAACAAAAATTCTCGTGATGATGAAGTTTCTGCGCGACAAAAATTTTATCGCCGTCAATCGTAACGTCTTCCTGCCGAATCACGCAGTCGCAATCGTCCGGAATAGCCGCGCCAGTCATAAGCCGTAAACATTCGCCGCGATTAACATTGCCCGTGAAAAAATCTCCTGCACATTCTTCGCCGACGATTTTGAATTCGCCCGGAGTTTCCGCAGAGTTGAGCGCATAACCGTCGAGTGGACTGCGATTGAACGGCGGATTATCGAAAGTCGCGAAATAATTTTCAGCCACGACGCGTCCGACAGAATCAATCAATGCAACGTCTTCGGTCTCGTCAATTGCCTCAACGTTCGCGGTCAAAAGATCAATCGCCGTTTCGAGAGAAATACTTTCCATCAGAGCAGCCCTCCGACGCCTAACGTTGTGAAGTCGCGCCGAGTGAGTTTTTCGCCCGTCAACACGCGCGGCAAAATCAAATCGAACACGGTTTTTGAACAGAACATCACGCAACCGGGCAGACCCATAATCGGCACGTCGCCAAGATATGCGAGCATGAACATTGCGCCGGGCAAAACGGGCACGCCGTAAGTTACAACGTTTGCGCCTGTCGATTTTATCGCCGCCGGTGTTCTGTCGTCCGGGTCAACCGACATTCCGCCTGTGCACAAAATCATATCGCATCCCAAATTCAACAGCTCTGAAATTTTTTCATGCGTCATGGACTTGGAGTCGTCTGAAAGCCTGCGCGCGTCGATTTGCAAACCGAACGACTTTAACTTCGATTCGATGACAGGTGTAAATGTATCTTTAATACGTTCATGAAAAATTTCGGAGCCTGTGACGACGAGACCGACTTTGAAATTTTTGTAAGGCGCAACTTTCATCAACGGCACATCGCCCGCAATTTCGGTGACGCGTTCCATTTTCAGCTTGTCGATAACGAGCGGAATCACACGCATTCCGACGACAGATTTGCCTTTGCGAACAGGAATATTGTTGTTGACGGTCGCGATACAAATTTCGCCGAGGTCGTTGAGCGCGTTAATCTTTTCGGCGTCGACATGAAACACACCGTCGCAAGTCGCCTTGAGTTCGATTTTGCCTTCCTTAACTTCAGTCGCCGTGAGATTGTCGCCTTGACAAATTGCCCGCAAAATTTCCGCCGCGTCGTTCTCGTGAAGTTTAGCCTCGTCGTCTTCCCAAACGAAAATATTTTCCTTGCCGAGTTTCAAAAGTTCGGGAATGTCTTCCGCCGTGATGACGTGACCTTTGCGAAAAGCCGCATCTTTGACGACGCCGCGGATGATGCGCGTGATGTCGTGGCAGAGAATTTGTCCGACCGCGTCTTGAACTTTAATTTCTTTCATGATTCAACCAATCCAATTCTTCAAGTCGTCTTCAACCGTCGAAATGCCGCCGATGCCGAATTGCTCAACCAAAACTTTTGCGACGTTCGGGCTTAGGAATGCCGGGAGCGTCGGACCGAGATGAATATTTTTCACACCGAGATATAACAACGCGAGCAAAACGATAACGGCTTTCTGCTCAAACCACGCAACATTAAAGACCAGCGGCAATTTGTTGATGTCGTCGAGCCCGAAAACTTCTTTGAGTTTGAGCGCGATTAACGCCAACGAATACGAATCATTGCATTGCCCGGCATCGAGCACGCGAGGAATGCCGCCAATGTCTCCGAGATTTTCTTTGATGTATTTGTATTTAGCACAGCCCGCCGTTAAAATCACGGTGTCTTTCGGCAGAGCTTTGGCAAAGTCTGTGTAGTATTGACGAGATTTTTGACGACCGTCGCAGCCTGCCATAACGACAAATTTTTTTATCGCACCGGACTTGACCGCGTCAACGACTTTATCAGCGACAGCGAAAACTTGTTCATGAGCAAAGCCGCCGACAATTTCGCCGGTCTCAAGTTCAGTCGGTGCAGGCAACGTTTTGGCGAGTTCAATCAGCGGCGAGAAATCTTTTTGCCCGTCGACTTCGTCAATGTGTTTGCAATTCGGAAAGCCTACCGCGCCCGTCGTGAAAACTCTGTCCGCGTAAGATTTTTTCGGCGGCACAAGACAGTTAGTCGTGAGCAAAATCGCACCGTTGAACTTTTCAAACTCCGTCGTCTGCATTTGCCACGCGTTGCCGTAGTTGCCGACGAGGTGCGGAAATTTTTTCAGCTTAGGATAGTAATGAGCCGGAAGCATTTCTCCATGCGTGTACACGTCGACGCCCGTCCCTGCAGTTTGTTCGAGAAGTTGCTCAAGGTCGCGCAAATCGTGACCGCTGATAAGAATCGCGGGATTTTTTCCGACGCCGAGTTTAACTTTCGTGACTTCGGGATTGCCGTAAGTTTCAGTGTTCGCCTTATCGAGCAAAGCCATCGTGTCGACGCCGAATTTGCCGGTCTCAAGAGCCAGCGCGGTCAAATCGCCGACGCTCAAATTGTCGTCCAAAAGTTTTGCCAACGTCGATTGAGTGAACGCGTTAATCTTGTCGTCGTCGTAGCCGAGGCGATTGGCGTGTTTCATGTAAGCGGCAAGACCTTTGAGCCCGTAAGTTATCAGCTCACGTAGACTGCGAATATCTTCATCAGCCGTCGCGAGAACTCCGACTTGAGCGGCTTTGACATCGAAATTTTCTGCGGTATCCGTCCAAAGTGCGGCGGCGGGCAGATTTTTTTTGTCGTCGACGGCGGCAAGAAGTTTCGCCTTTGTCTTTAACGTTTGCTCAATACGTTTGACAATGGAGGCGCGATCGAAATTGGCGTTTGTAATCGTGACGAAAAGATTCAGCGTGACTAGATGATTGACACGCGACTTGACGGGCTTATTTTCGGCGCGAAGTTGAGTCGTCACGGCGGAAATGCCTTTCGTGACATAAATCAGCAAGTCTTGCGCAAGGGCAACGTCAGATTTTTTGCCGCACACGCCGATTTGACTGCAGCCTTTGTTCCGGAAAGTTTCTTGGCATTGAAAGCACCAAAATTTATTCTCCATTAAATCATCTCCTAAAATATTTTCAAACGCTCAATCGTCGCGAGCCATGAGATATTCGGCGGGCTTCCCGAAAATCTCCACGAGCTTTGCGATGTCTTTTTCCGTGAAATTTCGCTTACCACGCATCTTGCGCGAAATGGAAACTAGAGACAAACCAATAGCTTTTCCAAAATTTTTATACGTTAGTTCTCTTTCGTAAAGTTCTTTTAATAAATTTTTGAAAGGACTATTGCCGCGTTGAGCCGCCGACATCTTCCTATGTGTTTCCGGATTTTTATTACGAGTTGCCGCCGCTTTGCGTGCAGATTCGGAACGAGCTTTGACGGATTTACGAGACTCGCGTTTTCGAGCCATTTCGGAACGTTCTTCACGCGATCTTGATGCCCAAAGCTTCGTTACAACTTGAGAAAGTTTTGTGCTCGTTTCTGATATAATAATCTTGCCTTCGCCACCGCCGGTAAGATTATAACCATTGGGCGACATTGAATTGAACGCGGCGATGAAAAATTTCTCACGCTCATTGAGTTGTTCGAGAGTATCGCACTCTTCAAGGATTTCAATTTTGAAATTTTCGTAGCCGTATTTACGAATTGCTTTGCCGATGAATGAAGTCTTACAGTTTGCGTGTTCTCTGAATCGCACTTCGATTGAGCGCGTCGTTTGACCGACGTAACTTTTGCCGTTGATGAGATTCGTGATTTTGTAAATGAAGCTTCCGTCAATAATCGGCAATCATTTGCGGCGATAGACAATCGGACTACGTAAAAAATATTCAACAGGCGCGCAGAGGCAATGTCTCAAGCGAGTAAACGGGAAGAGAATCGCGGTTATCATCCACATGAGCATATGTGCCTTGAAAATCAGCGGGACGTTTTCCATCAACGACACGTCAGGGCTCATCGCCAAAACGGATCTGAACCAAGGGCTGATTGTCTCGCGATAATTGAAGTCGTCGCCCAAAAGTCCGACTGCATTAAGCAACGTTCCGGCAAAGCCGGTGACGATTGTCAAGCCTAAAACCGCGTAAATCACTCCGTCCATCGTGCTTGTGTTGACTTTCATTCGCGGATTGTCGAAACGACGACGCATGAGCAAAAAGAATCCGCCGAAGAATAACAAACCCGCAGGAATGCCGCCGCCGAGTGCGATAATGTGATACAGATGTTCGCTGATGCCGACGCCGTCAGTCAAAGATTTGGGAACAAGCACGCCGATAATGTGTCCGCCGAGTGCGAGTGCCAAGCCGAGATGAAACATCGGCCCGGCGACTTTCAAACTGTCCTTTGCCAAAAATTCACTGCTCTTGGTCGTCCAGCCGCGTTCGCCCTTCCAATAGCTGTAAGCAGTGCCGACAATCATCACGGTTATTGCGATATAGGGCAACGCGCCCCAAAAAAATCCGCTCATTTATCCGTCACCTCCAAAGTTGCGATTTGCGAAAGGATTACGTCCAGCAGGAAGACTTGCGGCAATTTCGCCTCAATGAATCGTTCGCGCAAGAGTTCGATTTTCGGGCGAGACGTTTCCAAAATTTTTTTTGATTGCGCAGGTTCGACTGTCGCCGCCAACTCCAAAATCGCGGGCAGATAATCGGGCAATTCCTTTTGAACGTCGTAGCCGTTTTCAAGAAAAAGTTGCTTGAAGTCGTGCATTTCGTTAGCCTGCTTGCCAAAGTCCGTGCGATTGTGCGTCGTCAGATAAAGATTCGTGTTCTGCGAAAAATCGAACGACCGAACGTATTGCTGCTCATATTCCTTGCGCCCGACCTGCTCCACATAGTCGAACAAATCTTGAAAAACTTCGCGCGGCTGTTGAGCTTGAAGTTCGCCGACGACTGCGCGATAATCCGACAGCTCCGACCACCAATTTTCATCGGGATATTCAAGCAGGTGCGCGGCGATTTGCAAAATTTTTTTGTACTCGTCCATCAGCAATATCCTCCGGGACAAACGTAACCGGTTGAGCCTTGCAGTTCGCGTAGTTGCTCGTGAGTTTTGCCTTGCAGACCGGCGGGCAATTTGATTCGTTCGCTGTATTTTGCAATGCCAAGGAGCTTGTACATTTTTTCATATTCGTAGGTGTCGAATTCGAGACCTTGCGGAGCCGATTCGCCGACTTCCTTGCGACGCATAACCGTCCGCATATCAAGCAGTCGTTGCAAAACTTGCATGATAATCTGCGTGTTGCCTGCCGTGAAAAGTTCGGCAAGATAAGCGACTGGAATTCGCATTGCTTCCGAGTTCGGCAGATAAACTTTGTCCTCAAAATTTTTGGCGATTGGCGAGAGCGGCGGGATGTACCAAACCATTGGCAACGTTCTGAATTCGGGATGCAACGGCAGCGCGAGCCTCCAACCTCTGATAATTTGATAAACCGGCGAAATTTTTGCGGCGTCGAGAACTGCTTCCGAGATTCCAGACTTGCGAGCCTCTTCAATGACTGCGGGATCATTCGGATCTTTGATAACGTCGAGCATGTGCAGATAAATCATTTTCGGATCGGAAGTCTTCGCGGCGTCAAGAACTGCTTCCATGTCGTAAAGCAAAATTCCCATGTAGCGAATTCGTCCAACGCAGGTATCAGTACAGACGCTCGGCAAACCGTTTTCGAGTCGCGGATAGCAGAACGTGCACTTTTCGGCTTTGTTGGTCTTCCAGTTGTAGAAAACTTTTTTGTACGGGCAAGACGGTATGCAATGACGCCAACCGCGACAAATATCTTGCGACACGAGAACGACGCCGTCTTCCTCACGCTTGTAAATCGCACCGCTCGGACACGCCGCCACGCACGCAGGATTCAAACAGTGATTGCAATTTCGCGGCAAATACTTCATGAAAATATCGCTGAACTCCAGAGCAATTTCATGCCCCAAATTTTTCAAGTTCACGTCGGCACGAGCAGAATCACCGCCGGCAAGGTCGTCGTCCCAATTCGGACCCCACTTGATTTCCATGCGACGTTGAGTTATCAGTGAACGCGGACGAGCAACGGGCTGATGTTTTCTGCGCGGCGATGTGATGAGCGTTTCATAATCGTAAGTCCACGGTTCGTAGTAGTCGTCAAGTTCGGGCTGTTCGGGATGATAGAAAAGTTTCAGAATACGACTGAGCTTTGAGCCGGTGCGCAATTTTAATTCGCCGCCGTCAAGTTCCCAACCGCCTTTCCATTTTTCTTGATCTTCCCAAGTTCGCGGATAGCCGGTGCCGGGCTTAGTTTCGACGTTGTTAAAATACATGTACTCCGCGCCTTGCCGATTCGTCCAAACATTTTTGCAGGTGATTGAGCACGTGTGGCAACCGATGCATTTGTCAAGATTCATGACCATTGAGACTTGCGCTTTAATCTTCATGCCAAATGACCTCCTGAGCTTTGCGCACGACAACATAAATATCGCGCTGATTGCCGGTCGTGCCGTAGTAGTTGAAACCGTAGCTAAGCTGCCCGTAGCCGCCGATCATGTGCGTTGGCTTCATGTGAATGCGTGTCGGAGTGTTGTGCGTGCCGCCGCGAGTGCCGCTGATTTTCGACATCGGAACGTTTATATGCCGGTCTTGCGCGTGATACATGAACATTACGCCGCGAGGAAGTCTCGGACTGACGACAGCTCTTGAGATGACGACGCCATTTCGGTTGTAGACTTCGCACCAGTCGTTATCCTTAACGCCAATTTCCGCCGCGTCCTTTTCATTGAGCCAAACGGTTTGTCCGCCACGGAACAGCGTCAAAAGTTGTTGGCTGTCGAAATACATTGAGTGCGTCGACCATTTGTTGTGCGGCGTCAAAAATTTCAGCGTGATTTCTTTTGATTGACCGAGCGGATTTTTCAACGGCTTGAACGTCAACATCGGCTTGTAAACGCTCATCGCCTCGCCCCACTCGAACATCATTTCATGATCAAGATAAAAACTTTGTCGCCCTGTGACGGTTCTGAACGGAACGAGCTGTTCAATGCTCACGGTGAACGGACTGTAGCGGCGATTTTTATTTGAGCCGGTGAAAGTTGGCGAAGTGATAGTTTCGCGCGGCTGAATTGCAACCATTTCAAAAGTAAAGCGTTCGCTCTCTCTGTCGGCGGCAAGGTCGGTCAAATTGCTCAAGCCGGTTTTGCGTTCCAAATCTTTCCACGCACGAACAGCGACTTTGCCATTAGTCGTCGTCGAAAGTCCCATGACGGCATCGCAAGCTTGTTTGGCGTCGTAAATTGACGGCAGCCCGTAGCTGATTAAATTTTTGTCGTCGATAATTCCGTTGCGCGTGCGAATTTCTTCGTACAAATCATCGGACTTCCAACCTAAGCCTTTCATGCCGTTACCTTTTTGAATCGCCGGGCCGAGCGCAATCCATTTGTCGTAAATCTTCGTATAGTCGCGTTCAATCATTGCAATGGCGGGCATCGTCTTGCCGGGAATCGGTTCGCAATCGCCTTTGCTCCAATCGAGAATTTTTCCTTCAGGTTGAGCAGTCTCGCCTTCCGAATCGTGTTGAATCGGCACCGCGAACACGTCTTTATAAATCGGCAAGTTTGATTCGGTCGCAACCTTCGAGACGGCTTTAGCCAACGTGCGGAAAATGTCCCAGTCGCTGCGAGCTTCCCAGAGCGGATCAACTGCATTTTGGAACGGATGAACAAACGGATGCATGTCAGTCGACGACAAATCATTTTTCTCGTACCAAGTCGCGGTTGGCAAAACGACATCGGCATAAAGTGCGGACGCCGCCATTCTGAAATCCAAATCAACGAGCAAATCCAACTTGCCTTGAAGTGCGCCGCCGGGACGAGAAATTTCCTGCTCACTGCGCCATTTAATTTCTTCGGGCTTAATCGGAGACTCTTCTTCGGCGAAAAGACTGTTACGCGTGCCGAGCAGATACTTCAAGAAATAATCGTGACCTTTCGACGAAGAGCCGATTAAATTATTTCGCCAAATGAACAAGTTGCGCGGGAAATTTTCGGGAGCATCGGGATCTTCCCATGCGAATTCGAGCGTGCGATTTTTCAACGACTGCGCGACAAATTTTCTGATGCCGTCAATGCCGTCGAAACCTGCCGCCTTAGCCTCGTCGAAAATTTTTTGACCGCTCTTGTTGAAGGAAGGATACGCGGGCAACCAACCGAGTCGCGCCGCCAAAATGTTGTAGTCGCCCGGATGACGATAACGCGGTTTTGTATCGGGTGCGACGAGCGGAGCCGTGTCAATTTCTTCATTGCGCCATTGATCCGTTGCGAAATAGAAAAACGACGTGGAATTTTGGAGTTTCGCGCCGCCTTGCCAATCGGTGCCGGTCATCACGCGTGCCCAACCTTCAATCGGACGCAACTTTTCTTGTCCGACGTAGTGAGCCCAACCGCCGCCGTTACGACCTTCGCAACCGCACATCATCAGCAAATTCAAAATCGTACGATAAATAACATCGGCATGATACCAGTGATTGATTCCGCCGCCCATGATGACCATTGTGCGCCCTTGAGTTTTCAAAGCGTTGTCGGCGAATTCGCGAGCCGTGTGAATGACCATTTCGGCATTGACGCCCGTGAATTTTTCTTGCCAGCGCGGAGTGTAAGGCGTGTCGTCGTCGTAAGAATTTGCACATTCGCCGCCAAGTCCCGTATCGATTCCGTAATTCGCCAACGTCAAATCGTAAACGGTCGTAACGAGTTTCACGCCGCGAGAAGTTTTGATTTTCTTGACGGGAACAGCACGAGTTATCATCGAGTTATCGCCGCGATCATTTCCGAAATACGGCAACATCAATTCAACGACATCATCACGTTCGCGCAAGATTGAGAGTTTCGGCAAAATTTCTTCGCCGGTGTCGGAATTTTCTTCGCGAAGGTTCCATTTGTCTTGACGATCCCAACGATCGCCCATCGTGCCATTTGGAATGACGAGCTTGCCGGATTTTTCATCGATAACGTAATGTTTAAATTCGGCGTGCTTATCGTTGCGCCCGAAGTCTTTTGCGTTGAGAAAACGTCCGGGATAAAATTTTCCGTCGCGTTCATCAAGCGTGACCAAAAACGGGAAGTCGGTAAATTTTCTGGCGTAGTCAACGAAAAATTCGGCGGGCTCTCCCCAATAATATTCGCGCAAAATCACATGACCCATCGCCATTGCAAGAGCGGCGTCGGAGCCGGTTTTGAGGCTTATCCACGTGTCGGCGACGGCGGTCGATTCGGCGTAGTCGGGCGCGATTGAAACGACTTTCGTGCCTTTGTAGCGGACTTCGGTCAAGAAATGAGCATCGGGCGTTCGAGTCTGCGGAACGTTCGATCCCCAAGTGATGATGTAGCCGGCGTTGTACCAGTCGGAGCTTTCGGGCACGTCGGTTTGGTCGCCCCAAACTTGCGGACTTGCAGGCGGCAAATCGGCATACCAATCGTAGAAACTCAAACCTGCGCCGCCCATGAGCTGAACGAATCTCAAGCCCGCCGCATAGCTCAACATCGATTTCGCGGGAATGACGCTGAATCCAAAAATTCTGTCGGGCCCGTATTTGGTGGCAGTGTGCAAAAGACTTGCCGCGACGAGTTCTGAAACTTCGTCCCAATTCGAGCGCACGAATCCGCCCATACCGCGAGCTTCCTTGTAAAGTTTCATCTTGCCGGGATCGTTGGCGATTGACTGCCACGCCTCAAGAGCCGTCGGAAATTTTTTACGAGCTTCACGCCACAAATCGGCAAGTTCGCCGCGCAAATACGGATAACGAATTCGATGCGGACTGTAGAGATACCACGAGAAACTTGCTCCGCGAGGACAACCGCGAGGCTCAAAGTCGGGCATTTCGGGCGACGTTTCGGGATAATCGTGAACTTGATTTTCCCACGCAACCAAGCCGTTCTTGACGTAAATATTCCAGCTGCAAGAGCCTGTGCAGTTGACGCCGTGAGTTGAACGAACGCACTTATCAAACGACCAGCGATCGCGGTACATATTTTCCCAATCACGTCCGCCGCGATTAATCTGCTGATGTTCGTTGGTTGAGCGTTCAATCGGACTGAGATATTTCAACTTCTTAAAGATATTGCCCACGCTATCACTCTCCTTTTGCCAAGATTTTATCTGAAACTTTTGCCGGCGACTGTGATAAAAGTCACCGCTTAAAAAATTCTGTGTGATAAAATTTTGGCAGTACAAATTCTCCGAGCGAAAACGTCTAAAGCGTGAGCCATGATGTTTAGCCGGGGTGCGATTGGAAACGGTCGCGCCTTCCACTTTGAAAAGGAGAGCCATACTTTGCGCAAGTTACCGGTGCAAATTTCGGGCTGTCCTTTTCGTTAAGGGCAGTCTTAAATTTTTTGGAGGCATGTGTTATGAAAAAGTTTTTTGCGTTGATGGCGATGTTGTGTCTGCTGATGACAGGTTGCGGCGGCGATTCAAGCAAATCGGACGGCGAGAAAAAATTAGCGGAACCGACAGAACTTCACGTTGCGGCAGCGGCAAGTTTAACCGACGCGATGAAAGAACTTTCGGCGATGTACGAGAAAGACAATCCCGACGTGAAATTTGTCTTCAATTTCGGCTCAAGCGGCGCACTTCAGCAGGCGATTGAAAATGGCGGTGAGACCGATTTATTTTTCTCCGCCGCGCAAAAACAAATGGACGCTCTTGAAAAATCCGGCAACCTTGCTGACGGCACGCGGAAAAATTTGTTGCGCAATGAAGTCGTGCTGATTGTCCCGAAGGTCGACGCAAAACCTATCAAAGCGTTTGAAGACCTTACCGGCGACAACATTCAACGCGTCGCGCTCGGCGAACCTAAAGGCGTTCCCGTCGGTCAATACAGTGAAGAAATTCTGACGAATCTCGGCATTTTGGACGCTGTCAAAGCTAAGGCGGTTTACGGCTCCGATGTGCGTCAAGTGCTCTCTTGGGTCGAGACCGGCGACGCTGATTGCGGAATTGTTTACGCGACGGACGCCGCTGTTTCCGATAAAGTCAACGTCGTTGCGGTTGCGCCGGAAACAAGTCATAAGCCTGTAATTTATCCCGCCGCCGTCATCAAGGACACGAAAAAACTTGACGCCGCGAAAAAATTCTTGGACTTCGTGAGCAGCGACGCCGCCAAAAAAGTTTTCGAGAAATATGGCTTTAAAGTCGTCGGCTGATGGAGCTGTACGTTAGAATCAGAAAAAAGTTGCGCGACTTTGATCTTGATGTTGAGTTCACGGCACGCGACGGAGTGTTTGCACTTTTAGGCGCGTCGGGTTGCGGAAAATCTATAACGCTGAAAATTATCGCGGGCATTGAGACGCCTGACGAAGGTCAAGTGATTTTCAACGGACGCACGCTTTTTGACAGCGACAAGAAAATTAATCTTCCGCCACAAACTCGACGCGTCGGCTATCTCTTTCAAAATTACGCGCTGTTCCCGAATATGACGGTTGCGGAAAATATTTTGTTCGCGATGAGCGGCACGGACGATGAAAAAAATCTCAAGCTCAAGGAGAATTTGTCGCGCTTAAAACTTGACGGGCTGGAGAATTCATATCCGCGCGAACTTTCCGGCGGACAACAGCAACGCGTAGCATTGTCGAGAATTTTGACTTCGCACGCGGAATTTTTGTTGCTCGACGAACCGTTTTCGGCACTCGACAGCTTTTTGAAGTGGCAGTTGGAATTGGAATTGCTCGACGTGTTCAAATCTTACGGCAACGCGGCGATTTTGGTTTCGCACGACCGCAACGAAGTTTTTCGGCTCGCGGACAGAGTTGCAGTTTTAAATGCGGGCAAAGTCGACGTTCTCGGCACGGTGCACGAAATTTTTTCTCGACCGCAAACGGTAGCCGCCGCAGTGTTGACAGGTTGCAAAAATATTTCCGCCGCCCGAAAAATTTCCGAGGATAAACTTTTCGCGGAAGATTGGCAGCTGACATTGACGGCAAAAAAAATTCCCGACGATTTGAAATTCATCGGGATACACGATCACAATTTGGAGCTGCGGGCGACAGCGGGCGAAAACACGTTTCCATTTGAAATTGTGCGGCTCGTTGAGGATTCGTCGCATTTTTTGCTGATGGTCAGAGTTCCGAACTCCGACGCGTTGCCGATTCGTTGGCAAGTCAACAAAAAATTTCGGCGCGCGGATTCTGAACTTTTCCTGCACATTCCCGCCGAAAAAATAATTTTGCTGAACAGGTGAACCAATGGACAGTCCGCTATTCATATCGCTGAAAACTTCAGTCGCCGCAACATTCATATCGTTCTTTTTGGGAATTTTTCTCGCGCATGAAGTCGTTAAGCTCAAAAGATTCAAAGCAATCGCCGACGCCGTGATAACGTTGCCGATGGTTTTGCCGCCGACAGTCGTAGGATTTTTCTTGTTGCTGCTTTTCGGCAAGCGCAGTGTCATCGGGAAATTTTTATTGCAATTCGATATAAATCTGGTTTTCACGTGGAAAGCGGCAGTAATTTCTGCAGTCGTAGTTTCGTTGCCGCTGATGTATCGGACGACGCGCGGAGCCTTTGAACAGCTCGACCAAAACATAATTCACGCGGCAAGAACGTTAGGAGTGTCGGAGCGAAAAATTTTTTGGCGAATCATTTTGCCGAACGTGCGCTACGGAATTTTGGCGGGAACGGTTTTAACATTCACGCGGACAATGGGCGAGTTCGGAGCGACAATGATGTTCGCGGGCAACATACCCGGCATCACGCAGACGATGTCGACGGCGATTTATTCTTCCGTCCAAGCCAACGATTACGACTCGGCGTTCATGCAAGCAATATCGCTGATAATTTTATCCGTGTCGTTTATGGTCGCGTCAAATTTCGTCTCGTGGCGTAATTTTATGAAGTTCACGATAAAACGTCCGGGCTTGCGTTGACTTCGCAAAACGGCTCGTCTACAATGCGGGCAAGAAATTTTAAACGTTGGCGAAAGGAAATTCTCTGTGATGAAAAATATCTTGCTCCTATTCCTAAGTGATGTTAAGACGACCAAAGACGGCGATAAGGTTGTCGCTAAAAAGACGCTTTATACAAATGTTGACGGCGAAAAAACTCAAACGACGAACGAATCCGCGTTGCGCTACCTGCTCGAAAAAATTTCGCTCGACAAAATTTTTATCTTCGCGTCGAAAAAAGTTCGCGGGAACATTACGCATTTCGACAGAGACACGAACAAAGTTTTGCCGCTTCTCGTCGACGGTGAGCCGCAAACGCATTTGGATTTTTCATTGGCACGATTTGAAAAATTTTTGCCGAACTTTGATCGCTTTATCTTAAACTACGACGAAAACAATTCCGGCAACGAAAATCTTCAGAGCGTCGCGGAAATGGCGCGGCACATTCAAAAATTCGCGGGCGATGATGAAGTTACCTTGCACGTAGATTTAACCGGCGGCATGCGGCATGTGAATATGTTGATGCTTGAGCTGACGCGGCTTTTGGAATACAGCGGCTTGAAGGTCGACAAAGTTCTTTATTCAAATTTCGAAAAAGGCATCGTTGAGGAGATTCAGAACGTTTACGATTTGTTTCAGCTGATAGCCGGCGTTGAGGAGTTCGTGAATTTCGGCAGCGTCAAGGCGTTGACGGGCAAGAACGGCTATTATTCGGGCAAGACGCTTTCCGCGCCGTTGAAGAAACTTTTGGACGCGATGGAAAATTTTGCCGCCGCGATAAAACTTTGTCACTACGGGCAATTCAGCGAGTCAATTAAAAATCTTCACGCCGCCATTCACGATTTCGACAAGCAGCCTTCCGACGACGTGGAATATATTTTGATGTCGCGGCTTATCGGGCGAATACATGCGCATTACAAAGATTTGATTGCCTTCAACGAAAAGGACGATTTGCAAGTGATTCGTTGGTGTTTGGAAAATGATTATCTTCAGCAGGCGTTGACGCTTTACACTGAACAAATTCCCGAATATTTGGGCGAGAACGGAATTATTGCGCAGTCGGCGGAAGAGGAAAAAAATTTGCTTGAGCTCGTCGGCAAGGACAGCATGGGTCGCAAGCGTTGGTTTTATTTGTTCAGCGATTTCAAGTTGAAAGACGATTTGCTCGGCAAAGGCAAGCGCGAATATTGCAAAGCCGTCAAGTCCGCCGCACAAAAGATCGTCAAGGAAAAAACTTTCGACGTTGATGAGTGGCTTCAGGCGTTGAACGAAAAACTTGCGCCGCTGAATCTGCACTGCACGGACGACAAAAATTTTCGTGCACAATTTGAAACGCTCGTGGAAATTTTTAATGATCCTTCGACGTTGAAGGAACTTTCTTCCGCCAAACTCGATCCGATTCGTCCGATTGTCGTTGCACTTTCCGCAAAGTTTGAGCCGACGACAAAAGGTTTTGAGCGCAGGAAAATTCTCGCGTACTTTTTGAGCAACACGCTTTCCGACAACAATGTCACGGAATATTTTATCAGCAACGGCTTCATGAAGTGGACAAGAGAATATCAGCACGCCCAAAAAATTTATGAGTTGCTCGTTGAGAAAATTTTTTCCGTCAACATTGCGACTGAAGAATTTCTGAGCATTGCCGACAAATATTTCCGCATAAAAATCGAACGCAACCACAGCAACCATGCTCACGAAGAGCGCGGCGAATTCAAGACTGCCGACGAACTTCGCAACTTCATGATTGGTGCGCTTGAAGAGATTGAAAAAAATTTGCCGACGAAGTAAAGATATTTTTCATGTGTACAGAGCGCATATTTCGGAAAATTTTTTGATGACTCGTTCGCGGAAAGACTTCGGAGCAATGACGGTAGCAGTCGCGCCCAACGAAAAAATTTTCTCAAAAATTTCTTCCTCGTCAAGCGTGCAATAGCTGATCGTCAAAAAATACGTGCCGTCGTCTTGAAGTCGCGCCTTTTTATCAAACGAACTGAACAGAGCGAAACAACGTTCAACGGCGTTGCGAGTGTTTTGAACTTCCAACGAGACTTCGGCGGCGTGTTCGGCGTAAAATTTTTTCAACAGGTCGTCGGCATCGTTCGGAGTAAATTCGTCGCACAAAGTCAACGCGTTCAAATTTTCGACGGAAATTTTTTCAACGGTCTGCGTTTCTTCGCGCAAAACAATCAGAAAATATTCATCAGCCGCAGAGTCATATTCCAATCGGCAAGGCGTCAAGAGTTCGTCGCCGCAAAAAATTTTCCGCCGTGAACGCAAAGCCGCGACGATGATTGACAGCACGTTGAAAAATTTTTCGCCCGCAGATGTCGTTTCGTTGACGCGGAGTTTTCGCCAAAAATTTTTTTCATACAGCGGCGGGAAATTTTTCAGTCTGCTCAATAATTTTTGTCGCAAGTCGTCGGGCAACATGAATCTCAATTCCGCGTCGCCGAGTATGGTTTTCAGCCAGAAAAGTTCGGTGTCGCTCATCGGCAGTGAAAATTTTTTTCCGAACGGCTCTGCGAATCCCGCGCGGTTGAATTTGAACAGCGTATCGACGATTTCTTCTTCGCGCTCTCGTTCCGGTGCCTCAACGTAAATAAATTCCGGCAGCTCAAAAATTCGTCGGAGGATGTCTTTTCGCGTCAACTTCGCGCCCGCGTGAATTTCGTTGACGATTTGGCACAGCAAGCGGAAGACGGGATTTTTCGTGTCGTCAAACAGGCTCTGCATAAATTTTCAAAGCCTCCTGAACGTCGCGGCTCATTCGTTCGCGCAAATTGTCTGCACCTGCCAAAATTTCTGCCCACGGTTGAAATTTCCACAGTCGCGGATAAATTTGCAACGGGTCGGGCGTTTCGACGACGCAAATAAATTCGTCGGCTGATTCGTTGACGATTCGCATTGGCAATTCTTTCGACAAAAGTTTTTCGCGGATTAGTCGTTCGTGCTGATTTTGAAACTTCACGCGCAGACGGACTTCACGCAACTTTTGACGCGGCGACGAGAAATTTTCTGTCGATTCGTCGACTAAACTTATCGCTGAAATTTTTTCGACACGAAGCCGCATCAATTCGCCTTGATTGAGCGCGACGAGATATTGACGGCTGCAGAGAAAATCGGTTTCGACGGCAAGCGGCGTGACAATCGCGGGCGGTTTCGATTCGCGGACGACAGAAATTTTTTTGCGGCGAGTGACAGCGTTGAGTACGGTCAACAATAAATCGTCGTCGAGGATTCGCGCAAAGTTGTTGTTCTTGAATTGAAACAGCTCCTGCGAGACTTCGGGCATGTCATAGAAATTTTTCAGACTGTCGCACAAAAAATATCCTGCCGTGCCGATGAGCGAGACGTTGCGGAAAAAATTCAGTGCGTCGGACAAAATCTGAACTTCGTCGGCTGAAAGGTCGCCCAACGGATTGGAAATTTTTTCGTAGAGAATTTTTTTCTTTGACACGACACGGCGGACGATGCCCGAATCAATCAGCTCGTTCAGTCGTCGGCGAAAAGTTTGCGTCAAATCGTCGTTGAGTCGGCTCGAATCATAATCAATCAAAAAATCTTCAGCCCGCGACAAAATTTCCGTCATCGGCAACGGCTCCGCGTCTTGCAAAATCTGCAAGAGAATGATTTTTTTCAGGCAATGTTCCGGCAGCAACGTTTTGAGCAGAAACGACGAGTAGAAATAATTTTCGCTGCCGTGACGGAAATCGCCGACGAAAGTGAAGTAAGAATATTTTTCGTGGCGCGTGACCTGCAAATTTTTTTCGGGCACGAAGAATCGAATTTGGCGCAAGAAGTCGTCGTAGGTGCGCGGCGTGATGGCGTGTCGAGAAAACAGCGTGCGATGATAGCAGCCGTAAGACACCAGCCGCAAAAATTTTCTCAAGCCCGCGTGCGAGCGATGAAATTTGTTGAGAATTTTCGGGAGCTTGTTCATTGAATCGTTCCTTAAAAATTTTTGTCGTCAGTCAAACCTAAAAACCCGCCGAGCTTTTCGACGGGATTTTTTT
>CAMNPA010000007.1 GCA_946547205.1 uncultured Selenomonadales bacterium
CAATTTCATCAGGCGGAGTAACTTTATCGACGACGGTCAAGACGACATGCGGCACAAAATTTTTCATGTGCTCGGCGAACGTCAACATTGCGTCGAAAGATTTCAGCCCGTAAGCGGCGCGCGTGAGTTTGAAATATTTTTCGGCGGTAGCGGCATTGAGACTGATTGACGCGGTGTCAAGAATTCCTGCGAAGTCGGCGGCGATGTCCCGTCCGTGCAAAAGTTCGCCCAAACCGTTTGTATTGAGACGCGTCGGAACGTTCGGGCGAATTTTTTTTATGTAAGTCAACAGCTCAACAAGTTCGGCAAGACGCATGGTAGGTTCGCCAAATCCGCAAAAGACAGCCTCATTGATGACGTGCCACGGCGCATTATCGAGAGCGGCTTTGACTTCGGCAACGGTCGGCTCACGTTCCAACCACAAGCTCGCGTCGTCAGCCATAGATTTTTTTTGTCGTAAGCAGAAAACACAGTCGCAGTTGCAACGGTTTGTAATGTTGACGTAGAGACCGCGCGGCGTCGAAGAATCGAGTTTCAGACTTTCGGCGAACGGCAGATATTTTCCGCCGGCGTGTGTCGCGTAAATTATCATAAGAACACTTCCTTTGAATGCGGAGGATTGAGCATGATTGATTCGAGAATTGCTGCGGTGATGAATTTGATAACGTTCCGTCGTGTCGCTGATGTCGGTGCTGACCACGGTTATTTATCGATTGAATTGGCGCGGAGCGGTCGCGTCGAAAAAATCATCGCCACTGAAAAAAATATCGGACCTTTTGAGGCGTTGCGGAAAAATATTTTGACTTCGGGCTTTGACGGCGTGATTGAGTTGCGGCTCGGCGACGGCTTGAAAATTTTATCGGCGGGCGAAGTCGAAACGATTTGCATTGCGGGCATGGGCGGCTCGTTGATAACGAAAATTCTTGACGATTCGCCCGAAGTCGTTCAATCCGCGCGGCAACTGATTCTGCAACCGATGAATGCCGTTGAAAAAATTCGGACGTGGCTGGCGGAAAATGATTGGACGATTGACGACGAAGACCTTGCCGAAGCGTCGGGCATCATTTACGAAATTATCAGCGCGGTTAAAGTTGTGGAGTCGCCGAAAATTTTCAAGCGTGAGAATTCGCCGCTGCTGAAAAAATTTTTACGTCAACGGTGCGAAAAACTTCAACGCGTTATCGACGAGATGAGCAAGAGTTCCGTCGCGCGAACGTCCGAAAAATTTTCCGCACTTCAAGCCGAAATCGAAGAGTTGGATAAATTGATTCGTTGATTCGGCGTGTAAATTTCTTTTATGTTTAGGATCTACTTTTTCTTTGCTTGCCCAAAGAAAAAGTAGCAAAAAGAAAGGGCACCTCGCAGGGGCGGATGCCGTTCATGATTTCAACGTTGAGACTTTCATCAGTTCTGAGTGCCCGCTGTGAAACATCCTGTTTCAAACGCGGGCGAGGCGCGCGTCCATGCGCGCCTCTTTTATTTTCGTGGCAATCACTTCACAACGATATTAATCAATTTTCCGGGCACGGCGATGACTTTGACGATTTTTTTGCCGGCAGTCAATTCGTCGACACGAGGCAACGTCGGTGCGAGTTTTTCCAAATCAGATTTGCTCAAGCCGACTGCAACTTTCACGTGTTCGCGAACTTTGCCGTTGATTTGAATGACAATCTCAATTTCGTCCTCGACAATCGCGGCAGGGTCAAACGTCGTCCAACTCTGCTTGTGAACGTCGCCTTCAAAAAATTTGCTCCAAAGTTCTGCGGCAATGTGCGGCACAAACGGCGCGAGCATTATCAGCAAATCGCGGGCAAGTTCGCGGGCGAGATTCGGATTAATCGGCTTGTCTTGGAAGGCGTGCATTGCGTTGACGAGTTCCATCAGCGCGCTAATCGCCGTGTTGAATGCAAATCGGTCGCGGACATCCTCCGTGACTTTTTTGATTGTCTTGTGCAAAGTTCTGCGCAGTGAAATTTCTTCCGCCGTCAAATTCTGCGCGGGCTTTTTATCGAAGTTGTTGGCGAAGATATGAATTATTCTCCACACGCGATTTAAAAATCTGAACGAACCTTGAACGCCTTCGTCGCTCCAATCAAGGTCGCGTTCAACGGGTGCGGCAAATAAAATGAACAATCTGGCAGTGTCCGCGCCGTATTGATTGATAATTTCTTCGGGCGATACGACGTTGCCGAGAGACTTCGACATTTTCGCGCCGTCTTTGATAACCATGCCCTGCGTCAACAAATTTGCAAACGGTTCGTCATAATCCAAAAGCCCGGCGTCGCGCAAAACTTTCGTGAAAAATCTTGAGTAAAGCAAATGCAAAATCGCGTGCTCAATTCCGCCGATATATTGATCGACGGGACTCCAATAGTTGACTTTGTCGCGGGCAAACGGCATTTTGTCGTTGTGCGGGTCGGTGTAGCGCATGTAATACCAGCTCGAACAAATGAACGTGTCCATCGTGTCCGTCTCGCGATGAGCATGACCGCCGCATTTCGGACAAGTGCAGTCGTTGAAAGTTTTTGAAGTCGACAGCGGACTTAACGCGCCTTGCTTGAATTCAACGTCGTCGGGCAGTTTAACGGGCAATTCGTCTTCGGGCACGAGAACTTCTCCGCACTTGTCGCAGTAAATGACGGGAATCGGTGCGCCCCAATATCTTTGACGACTGATAAGCCAATCGCGCAGACGATAATTGACCTTGCGTTTGCCGAAACCTTCAGCCTCTGCAAAGTCGATAATCGCGCTCATTGCCGCGTGCATTTCCATTCCCGTAAACTTGCCCGAATTAATCAGAACGCCTTCCTTGTCGACGTAAGCATTGGTCTGTTTATCGAAGTCAAGCGGCGATTTTGGATTGTCGATAACCCAAACTTTTTCGAGCCCGTATTTCGTGGCGAACATCCAATCGCGCTCATCATGCGTGGGAACAGCCATAACCGCGCCCGTGCCGTATTCAAAGACGACGTAATTCGTGACCCAAATTTGAACTTCGCGACCGTTGAAAGGATTGACGCAATAAACGCCCGTGAAAATGCCTTCCTTTTCGGATTCGGAGCTTGTGCGTTCAATGTCGCTCTGACTTTTGGCGTGTTCGCAGAATTTTTTAACGGCGTCGGCATTCGGACTGACAGCGCAAATTTTTTCAATCAACGGATGTTCGGGAGCCAATGCGAGGAACGTTATGCCGAAAGCCGTATCGGGGCGCGTGGTGTAGACGGAAATTTTTTCGTTGAGCGCGGGAACGTCCATTGCGAATTCGAGACCTTCCGAACGTCCAATCCAATTCTCTTGCATGATTTTGACGCGATTGGGCCAGCCCGTGAGTTTGTCCAAATCGGCTAAGAGTTCGTCGGCATAGTCGGTGATTTTGAAGAACCATTGCGCGAGATTTTTTTTATGAACTTCGGAATCGCAACGCCAACATTTTCCGTCAACGACCTGCTCATTGGCAAGAACAGTGCCGCACTTGTCGCACCAATTGACAGCCGCTTCTTTCTTGTATGCAAGACCGCGCTTGTAAAACAATTCAAAAAGCCACTGCGTCCAACGATAATAATCTTCGCGACAAGTTTCAACTTCGCGCTCCCAATCGTAAGCCAAGCCCATCGCCTTTTGTTGCGCCGTCATGTTTTTGATGTTGGCAAAAGTCCAATCGCCGGGCTTGACGCCGTGAGCAATCGCCGCATTTTCAGCGGGCATACCGAACGCATCAAAGCCCATCGGGTGCAAGACGTTGTAGCCTGCCATTGAGCGGTAACGAGCGACGACATCGCCGATTGAGTAGTTGCGCACGTGTCCCATGTGCAAATTGCCCGAAGGATACGGGAACATTTCCAGCGCGTAATATTTCGGGCGCGTCGAATCTTCAACCGTGCGATAATAATCGGGCGCGTTCCAAACTTTTTGCCATTTCTTTTCGACTTCCTGCGGATTGTATTTCTCCATTAAATGTGCCTCCTGATTTTGATAAGAAAAGGGACAAGTCGCGCTCGTCCCTTTTGTCGTGATGATTAGCTTTTGTTAAACGTCGATGCCGGATTCGCGCAATTTTTCGGCGACGTAACGATAATATTCAAAACGAGTGATTGAATCTTCCACTCTGATAAATGAGCCGCCAAGATAAGTATTGACCTCGAAAATTCTCAAGTCGTAAGTGTCGCCGCGCCTTTGAATGCCCAAATCAATTCCAACGTCGAAGAGCTCCGACTTGAAAAGTTTTTGATAGTATTCGGGAAATTCATTGCCCAAATCCATTATCTTATCGTGGAGCATTTTCCAATCGTTGCCGAACTCTGCTTTGAGAAAATTCTTAAAGTCCATGGTGTAGCCGCCGGAACCGACATTAGAGACGACGCCGTTTTCATTGCCGATTCGCGGATAAGGCGAGACTTTGAATTTGCCGCCCGCACCTCTGCGCGTGTGAATTCTGATGTCAAACGGATTGCCTTGATGCGTGCGCGAAGTGATATACGGTTGCAAAACGTAGCGGACAGCTGAAAAATTCTCGTCGTAAAATTTTTGGAGATTGTCGAGCGTCTTGAAGGTAACCTTGTCATTTTTGAGATTGATGACGCATTGCGAGCCGTCGGACGTGATTCTTGCGACGCCT
Organism: uncultured Selenomonadales bacterium; assembly: GCA_946547205.1. Lineage (GTDB taxonomy): Bacteria > Bacillota > Negativicutes > Selenomonadales > Selenomonadaceae > Quinella. The sequence continues at coordinate 4,616 of CAMNPA010000007.1, forward strand.
TTGCCTTCATTGCCGCCTGCAGGTTTCAAGATAACGTCGTTGCCGTATTGACCGAACAGCTTCAAGAAGTGCGCGAAGTTATTAACGGTGTGCGTGTCGATTAGAAAATCTTTGTAGCGACCGTCCTTGAGCAACAGATTATAAATTCCGGGCTTAGACGTGTATTCGGCGTGGCGCAGGAAAAAATAATCGCCGTCAAGCGTCTTGAGTCGTTCGCCATATTTGCCGTGGAAAATGCTCGCGGGATTGTCGATTATCTTCGGCAGCGCAACGGTCTTTTGAATTCGCTCGGTGCCTTCCAAAATCGTAGCGTTGACGGTTTTATTGTCGAAGTCAATATCTTTCGGCGTGAAAAGGAGCAATTCGATATTAAAATTCTTGGCGAGATAAAACATCGTGAACATCGGCGAATCGGCGTTCCACGAACCGCCTTTGCTCTTCCTAAGCACACCTACGCGCAAGGAATCATTTTTTTTTTTTCTGATTCGATGATGATTGGTTGCGGCTCTTCAGTCAAAATTTTTATCGGCTCGGATTTGTCGGCTTCGATTGTGATTCGCACGTTGCCCGCCGAAATTATCATGCGATTCATTTTATCAGGCTCAAGCGTCGGCTCATCGGAAATTTCAACGGGCTCAAGTTTCGGCTCATCAGAAATTTCAATCGGCTCAAGCGTCGGCTCAACGGAAATTTCAACAGGCTCAATCGTCGGCTCATCAGAATTTTCAATCGGCTCAACCGTCTGCTCAACGTCGTCATTAACGCGCTTAAGATACCTGTCGTAAGCGAGCAAGCCCGATATCGTGTGTTGAGAGTCGTCGATTCGCGTGCGGAAAGTGTCGGTGCGTGCAAAAAATCCGCCGAGCAGTCGTTTGGGATTTTGAAAGTACATTGCGATTTCCGGCCAATAGTGACCGTTCAAAAGTCGTGTGGCGCGACGCTGTATTGCCGTATAGAATAAATTTTCGTCGAAGTTCTGCAGCAGGTCTTTCATTTCGGGCAAAGCTTTCATGCGCTCAATCATGTTTTCCGCCGCCATAATCATTTCAAGCTGCGTTGGCGCGTGAGCTAAAGATTTGGATATTTTGACGAGATATTGAGCGATATTGGCTAAACCGAATTTAAAATACTCTGCTTGCGGCTTCCAACGCGTCAATTCATTCATGGCATATTGAATCCAATGATCGTGCTTCTCCTGATAATTGACCGATATAAAATGCCGCGTTGCTCGTTCCACAAAGTCAAGAATTTGCGCGTCCTTAGTCAAAGCGTAGAGCCTCAACATTCCGAAGAGTGCTTCGCCGTCAAAAAAAGAAACGACGAATTCTTTTCGGACAGAAAAATCCTTTATGTTGAGTGACTGCGGAAAAGTGCCGTCTTCTTTCTGCAACATGATAAGCCCGTTGGCAAGCTCATTCATCAGCGGAAAATATTTTTTTGTGCCGGAGACTTCGCTCCATTTTGTGAACGCCAAAAGAGAAAGTCCGCTTATGCCGACAGTAGTCACACGTTTTTCGCTGAAATACGCCGCGTTTTTGCCGTCCGCAGTCTTTCTATAAACCAAAAGGTCTTTTATCGCATATTCAAGCCCGCGTTCGATTGCCGCGCCCAATTCAAGCTTTTTGTCGCCGTCGTCGTAAATTTCATAAGCCTCTGCCATTGAATAGAGCGTTCCGAAGTGGCGATGAGTGTTGTAGCCGTCAATAATCGTGTCTTCGATGGGATTGAGCCCGTAAACGAATTTGCCGTCGGGATTGCATTGCCTGACGAGAAAATCCGTGCCGTTCATTGCCGCTTGAAGAAAAATCTTCGTGTCGTCCGCCGAAATGTCTCTTCGCGTGCCGGTTATGCCTTTGCCGGTGATTGAAAGCGGCGCGGTCATGTCGTTCTGAATAAAAAGACCTTCCGTGTCGAAAAGTTCAACTTCATCCATCGCGGCGAGTTTCGGGAAGGGACGATTGAAACGTTTGCGGCAATAAACGTTCGCCTTATCGGGCTGAAAATCTCCGCGAGTGGCTTCTTTGTCCGAACTGGACAGAATCAAATTCGCGTTGAGCTCCTGCTCCATGAAGGCGACGTTGTAATTTTTATCAAGTGCAATGCCGCGCAGAAACCAGTTGCGGCGTTTATCTTTTATCTGCTCCAAACAGTCCGACCACGTTGTACTTTCGCGAGCTCTTACCCAATCAGCACGCAAGATAGAAATTTCGTCGGCTTTTTTGGACAAAGCCTTTTCCAGAGACTTCAACGCCAACTTCCAAGCTTCTTCGGGCGTGTCGGCAGTTGCATTTCGCACAATTGCTCTTTCGTTCATGTTCGTGGCGGAAAGAAACAGTCTGCACGAGTCAAGAGACGAATTTTTGAACGCCGCGACGAATGCCGGGTAAAGTTTCTCTGACAATTCTTTTAACGACAAAAGTTTCAGCTCCTTACACAAAATTTTTGACGGAAGGATTATATTGACGCGTTCAAGCAATGTCAACAGGTTAAAGTGCCGCGCCGATTTTATAAGCAACGTCTCCGAATTCGGATCGCTCAACCATTGAACGTGTGCCGCAACCCGTCGCCCAAACCTGCCCAACGTCTTGCCAGCTCATGTAGCGAACGAGAGTTTCATAGTGATTTTTCAACGCTTCCATCGTCCAATCGGCTGTATTCCACGCCGTAGCTATCATTATCGATTTTTTGCCGCTAAGTCGTGTCGTTCGCGAGTAAAATCTGTCGACGATAACTTTAAGTTGCGCGCTCATGCCGAAATAGTAAAGCGGCGTCACTAAAACGAGCAAATCGGCCTCAAGCATCTGCGGCATCAATTTTGTTTGAATCGCGTCGTTGAAAATACAATCGCCGTCCATTCCGCATTTATCGCAGCCGCGACAAGGATTAGTCTTCTCGTTCGCCGCGTCGAAGATAAAAATTTCGTGCCCGACAGTTTTCGCGCCGTCAACGAACTTTTGAGCAAGATAACGCGACGTTGATTGACTTTCTGAATGCGGACTGCTGTTAATCACGACAATTTTCATGCTGTTGCCTCCTGAAACAGATTTTTGCGCGGGAATGTCGTTTTCAGTCGCCGTGAGACCGCAACCGCTCAAATAAAACGTCACGGCTCCGAGTCCGACGACTTTAAAAAATTTTCGGCGGTTCATTGATAAATTTCCTTGACCATCGGGAAAACTGCCCAAGCTTTTGGCCAACCTGCATAAAATGCAAGCTGTGTGACGATTTCAACCATCTCCGCGCGTGTGACACCGTTATTTTTTGCATTTTGAATGTGATGTTTAAGCGCGTCCGTGAAAATGCCGGCTCCAATCAGCGTCGAGACCGTGACAATGCTTCTGTCGTGCAAGCTCAGAATATTGTTGCGGCTCCAAATTTCGCCGAAAAGAATATCATCGTTGTAGCGTGCGAATTCGGGCGCGAAGTCTCCGAGATTTTTCCGTCCTGCAGTCTGCTGAATTTTTTTGCCGACGTTCTCAAAAGTTTTCGCCGCGTCTTCGCCGTAAATTTCCTTCGCCATAGGAAAAACCGCCCAAGCTTTTGGCCAGCCCGCATAAAAACCGAGCTGCGTAACGATTTCAACCATCTCATCGCGAGTGACGCCGTTAGCCTTCGCGTTTTGAATGTGATATTTCAACGAGCTGTCCAAAATTCCGCTGCCGACGAGTGCGCAAATCGTTACAATGCTTCTGTCGTGCAAAGAAAGAATGTCGTTGCGGCTCCAGACCTCGCCGAACAAAATATCGTCGTTGTAGCGCGCGAATTCCGGTGCAAAATCGCCGAGCCTGTCACGTCCCGCCGTCTGAACAATTTTTTTCGCCGTGGAATGTTGATTCATAGTTTTTGCCTCCGTAGCCGTAAAATTCATCGTGAACAACACATTTGCCGCGACCATTGCCGCCAAAAATTTTTTCGTCATAAAATCATCTCCTGCGCAGATTATAGCATAAAAAAAATCCCGCCGAGCTTTCCGACGAGAAAATTTTTTCCGCAGATTTTATTTCTTGACGAGTGCACTTTCGACAAAGTCAAGATAGCGTCGCACGGTCTGCGCGAATTGGTTGCGCGTGAAAGTTTCCATGAATTCATAATCGGGCGAGCCGCCGTCAGTCACGGGCAACATAATTTTTTCGCGCTTGAGCCGCGTATCGCTCCGTTTGTAATTGAAATTGTATTTGCCGCGAACTTTATCGGCAACCGTCGTTATAAACCAGCCGATGTATTCGTTCAGAAAGTCCGCGTAGCCGCAAGTGATGTCGCTCGTGGCGATGAAGTCTTCGCGCTTGTAAACCGAATAGCCGATTGAACCTTCGCCGTTTCTGATGAACGCAATGCAATTTCCGCGTTGAATCAAATTTTCTACGGGTCGCACGAAGTTTAAGACAGCGTTATTTCGATTCGTCGCGCCGAGATATGAAATGCCGCGTTCGTCAAGTTCAAGGTGATTCACGCCCTTAGCTTTGCCGGTCTCCAATCTGAACAAGTCGCCGATGAAAAATTCTTGCCAAGTCTTTTCGCTCAACGGTTGAATCTGCGCGGCGTCAGCGATTGTGACAAAGTCAACGTAGCGTTGCAAAATTTTTGTTTCGTGAGCGCGAATGTAATTCTCCATGAATTCATAGTCGGGCGAGCCGTCATCAGTCACGGGCAAGAGAATTTTTTGTTTTCTCAAGCGCGTTGAGTTTATCGTGAACGAGTAAGAATATTTTTCCTTGTGCACTCTCAATGATTGAGCGATAAACATCAGAACGAACTGCGAAAGAGAATTTTTAGGCGACAAGATATTTACTTTGGTGCCGGTGAAGAACGGAAAATTTTGGACGTATGGTTGAGCAGTCTCGTTACCAATGGTAATGACAGGAAATGTCACGTTCAAAAAATTTTCGTCGTAGTCAATAAATCCGTCAAGCCCATTAGTATTTTCTTTGCGAGTGATGTAAGCGTAACGTCCTGAAACTCTGTCGACTTTGTTTCCGTCAATAGCCTTGCCAATTTTGATTTCAAACAGGTCGCCGATAACAAATGGTCGCCAAACTTTGTCGGCAAGAGACGGAGTGTCAATCAGCGGCAAGAGTTTTTTTTTGCGCCGAAAAGATATTCGCGCCCGTGAGCAATCATGTTGAATTCAAACGTGAGATAATCGGCGACGGTGTTTGAAAAATCGTTTTCGGTCGGCAGCTCGTCGTTGTAGTAATAGAAAGAGTGCAGCCACTCATCGGAAGGCTCAATCGTCGTGGTGACCATGAACTTTGACGGAGCATCAGAAATTTTGCCGCGCCAACAATCGAGCAGATAAAATTTTTTGTCCTTGGCGCGTTCCGTTTCGACAAGCCCGACGTGTTTTTTGACCTCAAAGCCGTCGTCTTCAAAGTTGATGAACTTGACGCGCTTAGATTTGGGATGCGGTTCGCCGGCAGTGAAAATCGCAATGCAAGGCACAACGCCGATTCGATAGAACGTGTTCTTGTTGAGACTGATGACGCCTTCGAGCGTGTGCTTGCGGAGAATGTCGCACTTGTCGATTTTGTCGTCGCGAGTCTTGCCAATCATTGCGGAGACGGGAATTATAACCGCAACGCGTCCGCCGACGGTGACCGATTCCAGCAAGTGACGAATAAATTTAAGTTCGGACAGATGAGCCGTCGCGGAATTTTTCGCTTGGCTATAAGGTGGATTCATCATGCCGACAGTAAAGCCGTTAAGCTGTAAGTCACCGGGTTTATTTGCAAAAAAATCTCCGCAGAGCAAATTGCTTTGACCGTCGCCGCGCAGAATCATATTTGTTGTCGCGATTGAGAACATGTCTTCGCGTGCCTCGATGCCGTGAATTTGTTTCTGCTTGATGTGTTTACGTTGATAATCGTCAGCGTCGTTTAACATGCGGCTCATTGCGGCGATAAGAAAACTTCCCGTGCCGCAGCATGGATCGAAAACGACATCATCGGGCTTGAGGTCGACGAGGTCGCAAAAAAGTTCGGTAATGTGTCGCGGAGTGAGCACGACGCCCAAAGATTGCCCGTCGCCGCCGCTGTAGCTGATGAATTCGCCGTAAAATCTGCCGAGATAATCTTCCGCCGAATTATTTTTGAGAGCGTCATAAATATTGTCCGCGATAAATTCCGTGAAAAATTTCAGCGGCGTCTTGCCGAGATTCTTGTTGACGGTGTTAAGCAACGGACGATCTTTAATCAGCCCGAATTGACTTAGCACGCGTTCCTTTTTGACTTCGGGACGAACATTTGCGCGGAGCAGATGATTTTTCATGTGCTCAAAAAGTTTTGCGCCGTCCGTGTGAATTTCTTCGTCGCCTGTTAGCTGTTTAATGTCAAAGCCGAATTCTTTTTCGGCAAGCGCGAGCAAAATTGCCGAGACGACTAAAGGTTTTTCGTCTTCGCCGAGCTGTCCGTAATTGCGCAAGTGTTCATGCAAAGTTTCGGCTTGACGGAGAATTTTTTTCAGCTCAACTTCTTCGGGCGGAATTTCGCCGAGCACCATGCGCCGCCAGTAGCTGTCGATATTTTCCGCCGTGAAATTTTTGAACGTGTCGACTTCGGGCAATTCGGTGATGTTTTTGTCGCCGTCAATGAAAATCGGTTGGATGACGTGATGTTTTCTGTCGCCGGCATTTCCGAACGCGAAAACTTTTTTGTAGTGCGTGCCGTCAATAATTTTCCGCGCGTAGAACAGTGCGCCGTTGAGTGCATAATTTTTCGTGGCGTCGACAGTCTGCGAAATTTCGCCGCCGTCACGAAGGACGAGTTTCAATCGGTCAAGCTTATCTTCCATAACCAAAACAAAGCCGTTGACAATCGCAACGTGGTCGGGATAGCCGCGCAGTCCCGTCTGATTTTTTGACGCCGTTGCCAATGCGCCGTTAAGTTCGACGTTGCAAGTGGATTGCGACTCCGAAAAAATTTCCACCGCCTCAAGCCGAGTCTGTATGTAATTCGCGAAGTCTGCTTCTGAACTCATTGCCAATTCCTCATTCCTAATTCCTAATTCTTATCGCCGCGCAGATTGTAAAAAAAATTCTCGCGCGTGTCGAGAAAAATTTATCTTGAAAATTATATGGAGCGGTGCTATACTTCGCCGCGTGAAAGGAGTGATTCAAATGCCTGCGTTGAAAAAAATCGGCTTCATCGGCACGGGCATCATGGGTTCGGCAATGGCGGGTCATCTTATGGACGCGGGCTTCGAGTTGAGCGTTTACAATCGCACAAAATCCAAAGCTCAAGCTCTGATTGCTCGCGGTGCACGTTGGTGCGACACTGCCGGTGAATGCGCCAAAGATCAAGATGTCGTCATTACGATTGTCGGCTATCCGAAGGACGTTGAGAAAATTTATCTGGACGCCGGCGGAATTGTCGACTGCGCAAAATCCGGAGCGTATCTGATTGACATGACGACTTCCTCGCCGATTCTCGCCGAAAAAATTTTTGTCGCCGCAAAATCCAAAGGTCTGCACGCTGTCGATGCGCCTGTTAGCGGCGGTGATGTCGGTGCGAAAAATGCCACGCTTACAATCCTCGTCGGCGGCGAAGAAGAATCTTTCAACGCGTTGCAACCGATTTTCGCGGCGATGGGCAAAAATATCGTCTACGAAGGCTCGGCGGGCGCAGGGCAAAAAACTAAGGCTTGCAACCAAATCGCCATTGCCGGAACGTTGGCGGGCGTATGTGAGGCGTTCGCTTATGCCAAAGCTTCCGGGCTCGACGTGGAAAAAGTTTACTCGGCTATCTCAACCGGTGCGGCTGGAAGTTTTCAAATGACGGGTGTTGCTCGCAAAGGTCTTGACGGCGATTTTAATCCGGGATTTATGCTGAAACATTTCGGAAAGGATTTGGCGATTGGCAACGAGACTGCCACGGCTTACGGCGCGTCACTTCCGATTTTGGCGGTTGTACTCCATGAAGTCCGCAAGCTTGAACAATCCGGCGAAGGAAACCTTGGCACGCAAGCACTTTTGAAATATTACGGCATCTCTTGAGCTTCTTTGGCGGCTCGTTTAGCGGCTTCTCTTGCAAGGGCTCTTTCACGCATTTTGGCTTTTGTCTCTTCCGAATGGTGCTTGCCGTACATGTAGTGCTTTTCGCCTCGAATACCAGGCTTGCCGAGATGTGCTCGACGATTCTTTTCTTTAGCTTCTTCTGTGTGGTGCTTGCCATAAAAGCCATTTTTTTCGCCACTAACGGCGGCTGATATTTTTGCTTTTTCTTCGTCGGTGTGAGGAATGCCCTTGTTGGCAGGCGGTCTGCCATAGTTGGGATTATTTTTACCTTTCATTCTGGCGGATTGTGCGGCTCGGACTTCGTCGTTGTGATGTTTCCCGTAATGAGGATTTTTTTCGCCGCTGTAGTCTCTTGCAAGCGCGTTTTGGCGAATTTTCTCGCGAGTATCGTCGGACACGATGATTTTGCTGATTCCGCCGCAAGTCTTGTTGTAACCGGCAGGATATACGGAGCGAAAAAAGTTTACCCAGTACTGCTCCCGCTCGCTGATAAGATTTGACGGTACGTGTTCTTCAACAATCCACCAGTCCCAATGTTCCCAGCCGATGCGCTTAATTTCCGTGTCGACGAACTGCTTGCCCTTCTTGTGCTGACGAATGCGCTTTATGACCCGTTGACGTGTGACACCGACGTAATTCCTATCGGTTTTGCTACACCACAGCACGTAAACAGAAAACTCGATAGTTTGACATTCGGAGCCGGTTTTGTTATTATTCATGATGGAACCCCCTCCTAGGATTTGATTGGTTTGTACACCGTCAACATTTTAGCAGGTGGTTCAAATTTTTGCAAGGAGTGATTCTTTTGTTTGATGAGTGGAAAAAATTTTTAATGCGCGGAAACATCATTGATTTATCAGTCGGCGTGGTCATAGGAGCAGCCTTCGGGAAAATTGTATCATCGTTCACCAGCGATATTCTCATGCCGCCACTCGGATTAGTGCTCGGCAAAGTGGATTTCTCAAACCTATACATAAATTTATCGGGTGTCGAGTACGAATCATTTTCCGCAGCTAAGGAAGCAGGTGCACCAATCATCGCTTACGGTGCGTTCCTAAACGTCTGCTTGGATTTTCTGATTGTTGCCACGGCAATTTTCATACTTTTGAAACAAGTTAATCGTCTACTGCCCGCGCCGCCGCCGCCTGCACCCGATCCTCGCAAGTGCCCATATTGCCGCGAAGTTGTTGCCGACGACGCGACGAAGTGCCCGCATTGTGCATCGGACATCAAAGGCAAGAAATAGTTTCCGATAAAAAAATTAAAGCCCTTCCGAATTGGAAAGGCGATTTTTTTTTTGCGCGATGAATCCCGGCAATTGAACGGTTGCAAAGCATACACATTGGATGCAACGTCACGTTGCTTTCTTGAACTTACTGCCGCTGATTTTATAGGTGTCGTCGTTAATGTGAAAAGTTTTCGTGGAGCCGAAGTCTTTCAACGTGACGGAGCCTTCATCAAATTTCAACGTGACGACATTATTTTTATAAGACGCCGTGAAGTCCATGCTGTCGAGCGTGAGCGTGTCCTTGGTGTCGAAGCCGAAGATAACGTCCTTGCCGTCGCCGCTGTTATAAATGAAAATATCCGCACCGTCATTGCCCCAAAGTGAATCGTTTCCTGCGCCGCCAATCAACGTGTCGTTACCTTTGCCGCCGTAAATTTTATCGGAACCTGCGCCGCCGTAGAGTTTGTCTGAACCGTTGCCGCCGTTCAACGTGTCGTTGCCGAAGCCGCCGTAAAGAATATCATTGCCCGCATTGCCGATAATCGAATCGTTGCCGCTGTTGCCGTAAATCGTATCAGCCTTCGAGCCGCCGACGATTGTATTTGCGGAAGAGTTGCCGACGATTTTAACAACCGTCGTGCGTTTCGAGGCATCGGCAATTCCAACGTCAGATTTAAGCGTCACGGGCGAAGTCGTCTTGTTCGTGATGTTTAAAGTTTTCGCGCCGCTTACGACAGTCGTAAATTCCTTGCCCTTAGCGTTGATGAGCGTCAAAGTTTTGTCCTTGCCGTTCTTGACGGTGAGATTTTTTCCGCCAATCGTGAAGACGACATCGGAGCCGTTAAGCGTTGTGTTTGAAATTGCCGCGCCGAGAGAAATTCTGTCGCCCGCCGCATAGTCGCTTATAACGTCGTTGCCCGCGCTGTAAATGAATAAATCTTTGCCGTCACCGCCGCGCAGAGTGTCATTGCCTTTGCCGCCCCAAAGAGTATCAGCACCGTTGCCGCCGACGAGCGAATCATTGCCGGAGCCGCCGCGAATCGAATTGGCGAGTTTGTTGCCGACGATTGTAATGCCGCTCTTTAAAGCCGACGCGTTGACATTTTTAACGGTGCTTGCGAAGTCCGCGAGGTCGAGTTTGCTGTCAATGAAATCCGTCGTGAGCGTCAAAGTTGTTTTATTTTTGTTGTAGGAGATGCCGTCGGGCACGCCGTCCGAATAATTTTTCGCAAGGTATCGCATGTAAGTGTAACCCAGATAGTTATATTTAGTGCCGGAATTGTTGCCGGTGTAATAATTATAATTTTCCGTGTCCAAATCGTAGCCGCCGACAATTTCACACAGTCCGCGAGCAATTTCGTCGGGCAACTTTTCTATGTAAGGGACATTTGCCTTTAAAGTTATCTCCGTCATCGCGTTAAGAAAAAGACGATCCAGCTGTTTAAATATAATGTGATTGTTGAGCCAGCCGTCCAGTCGACCGGTCAAACTGCTACCGAAAATATCTTTATATCCGGGAAGCGTGCCGTCTTTGTCGCTTGAAGTCATGTTGTAAAGCAGAGCGGGATTAATTTTTAAAGTGACATTGGACGCATAACCCAAATCGTAATCAAAATCGAGCGTCATTGCATAACTACTGTCGATGCTACTGTCGAATTTTATGTTGAACGTATTGATATTTGCGCGTCCGTCAGTGAAGTTAATTCCGAGTGATTCGTTGATGAGGTCGAGCGATTCGGGTATCCACCAATTATAAAGTGCACGCGTGACGAGTTTTTGTTTGGCAAGGTAAGTTTCTTCATCGTAACCGAAATCTCTTCCGCCATTGCCGCTTGCATAAGTGATATTGACGGTGAGCCCGTTCTTTGTAAAGGAATTGTATTGAGCTTTTGTAAGACTGACGGCTTTTGCAGTTTCGGGCACGATTGATTCGGCAGTTTTAATTGTCTTGCCGCCCGCGTCCGAGCCTGTTATTGCGCCCGTGTCGTCGTTGTGAAGTCGAATGCCGCATTTTTGTTCCAAAAAATCTTGCGTACTCAAGCCCGATTGTGCGTCACTGAACGTTGATTTGAACGCTGCGTAATTGACTGCGCCGACAGCCTTAAGAGCCTCGTCAACGGCGGCAGTGCCCGTGCTTTTCGTCTCAATCAGCATCTTGACAAATTTCTTGATAACGCCGACGGGTGTAGACATGAAATCATCTCCTCAAAAAAATTTTGATTGATTATACGACGAATGCACGAGCTTTGCAAAAAAAAAATTCCCGCCGCATTGACGGGAAAAGCTTGCCGCGCAGATATTTTATTTCTTGAAGATATTGGATGCGGTGATTTTATAAGCGTCGTCGTTTGTTTTGAATGTCGTCGTGAATTCTTTGAGTGTGACGGAACCGTTCATTTGACTGCTTGAAGTCGTGAAGTCGAGACTGTCGAGCGTGAGCGAATCATTGCCGAAGTCGTTGCCGCCGCTTGAATGAATAAAATCATCGACATCATCATTGCCCCAAAATTCGTCGTTGCCGGCAAAATAATTCGTGTCTATATTAATCGTCGTGTTCGCCGCGTCCTTGAGAGTGATTGAGCCGCTGCCGACGTTAAAGACGACATTGGAGCCGACAGTTTCGCGCGTGTAGTTGCCGCTTATGTTGAGTGTGTCGTTGCCGTTAAAGCCGATGACAGTGTCATAACCGTCGCCGTTGGAATATTGAATGATGCAAGCCGCGCCGCCGGAAAGACTTACCAGATCATTTCCGTAGCCGCCCTTCAACGAGAGATTATCGCCGTAGTAAGCTTTGATTGTGTCATTGCCGGTGCCGCCGTCGACAAAGCCGTTGGTGTTGCCGGATACGTAGATTGAATCATTATCGGAGCCGCCATAAATCGAACTTCTGGAGCCGACAGCGTAGATATAATCGTTGCCTGCGTCGCCGAATATCTTTGCATTTGAGCCGTCATTGTATATGTAATCATCGCCGTTTTCGCCATAAATCAGAGCATCGCTACCGGATACGGTTATCCTGTCGTGTCCGTCGCCGCCATAAACCGTAACGTTGCTTGTATTATATCTGCTTTGAATGGAATCATTGCCATCGCCGCCGCTGATATAGACGTTGTTGCCTCTGTTGGTTATGGTGTCATTACCCGTGTATCCGAAGATATTTATCCCTGACTTGATAGGATATTTATTCGACAAATAATCGTGTCCGCTCGTGCCATGAATGTCGTCGCCGGAAGGAACTGTGTCAGCCGGGACGGTTACAGTTGAAGTACCGCCGCCTGTTGTCACAGTGTCCCATTCGCAAATGAAAGCACGCGTGTCGCCAACAGTTCCATGTTTGAAATTGCCATCGTTCCATTTGCCGTCAGAAAATTTATAGTAGAATTCAGCATAATCTTCATTGCTACTTTCGCTGTTAGGCTCGCCGTTTGCCCAGTTAGTGTAGTTGACGCTCTCGCCGTTTACCCAAGTCCAAGTGCCTTCTTTTGCCGCGTCGGAAAGTCCGAAATATGCGCTGGTATAGCCGGCAGCTTTCATGAAGATGAACAGCATGTGATTTTCGTCGTCATCATTAATAACAGCAAGATGACCGCCACGAGCCTCGCAGTAAGCTTGAGCCTCTTCCCAAGTGTTTGCGACATCAGAATAAATATAGTAGCTGTGTCCTTTATAAGTAAGAGCATCGTTAGGATCACCGTTTGCACGCGAAGGAATGGAGACATTATTTGAATTGCCGCCCGCGAGTGTGCCGTCAATGTTAATCGTTGTATTCGCCGCGTCCTTTAAAGTAATTGAGCCTTTGCCGACCTTCAAGACGACATCATTGCCGACAGTCGAACGAGTGTATTTTGCGCCGGTGATTTTGAGCGTATCCGTTGAGCTGAAACCGAAGATTGTATCTTTGCCGTCGCCGTTGGCGTATTGGACGACATTTTCTTTGCTGCTGTAAATTATTCCGTCTCGAATGTGCGATCTGAAAGTTATCGTGTCGTTGCCGGTGCCGGCATTTATCGTAGCACCCGAACCGTAGTTCAGAACAGAATCGTTACCTGCCCCTGCGAAAATTTTTGCTTTGCCGTTTCCGTCATCGGAACGCCCGACATTATCATCCCAATTTTCAATAAAATCCGCGCCTGAACCGCTTGTTACCGTAACATTTTTTCCGTGTACAAAAACGGTATCATTATTTTTTCCGCCTTTTATCAGCGAGTTTTTTCCCCAGAGTTCAAGGCGGTTATTACCGGAGCCGCCGTCGATTGTCACGTAGGAATTATAGCCGTTTGTACTCCAAATCGTGTCATTGCCTTTGCCGCCGCTGATTGAAACGTTCGAGCCTGTGTTGTTGACAGAATCCTTGCCTTTGCCGCCCGAAATGGTTACATAGTCTCCACGGTTTGAAATTGTATCGGCGTAGCTTGTGCCCGTGATTTTTTTGTAGCTCGTTTCATTGCTGATATTTTTTCCGCCCGCAAGTGTGCCGTCAATGTTGAGAGTCGTATTAGCCGCGCCCTTGAGAGTGATTTTACCTTTGCCGACCGTGAGGATAACGTCGTTGCCGACCGTTTCTTCTGTGTAAGTGCCGCCGGTGATTGAAATCGTATCGTTCGCGCTCCAGTTGAAGATAACGTCGTTGCCGTCGCCCGACGTGTATTGATGCAGAGTTTTGTTACCGCTGCCGTAAATTTTATCGTTGCCTGTGCCGCCTTTGATTGTGATAACATCTGAATAGCCGCCGTAGAGACTGATTCTGTCGTTGCCGGAGCCTGCGTTGATTGAAGAGCCGTTACCGCTGTTAAGTTTAATGGTGTCGTTGCCGGAACCCGTGTTGATTGTCGCGTAATATCCGAGATGGTTGTAAATCGAATCGTTGCCCTTGCCGGTGTTGACCTTAACATTATCGGCGTAATCGATATAGACCTTGTCTTTCTTTGATGTGCCTGTCCAAGTCGTGTAGTCCGAGCTGATAGTTTTCTTTGCCATGATGTCTCTTCTCCTCCGAAAAATTTTTGAACGTATTGTTAAGCTTTACAGTAATTGAGTTTGGTTAAATTTTAATTAGCCGCCGCCGAGTTTAATCAAAGTCTAATAAAAAAAACTCCCGCCGCTTTGACGGGCAAACGTGACGTTTGATCCAACGGGACTGCTTTAAAATTTTTTGACGACCGTAAGTTTAACGTTGAAAAAAAATTCCCGCCACATTGACGGGAAAAAATTTTTTGCAAGCCGGAATTTATCTGCGGAGCTTTTGAACTTCATCAAGCAGGTAATCGTTCTTGACTTTGATGTAGGTGCCTTTCATGCCGAGAGACTTCGACTCAATGACGCCGGCCGATTCAAACTTGCGCAAGGCGTTGACGATAACCGAACGAGTGATGCCGACGCGGTCAGCGATTTTCGAGGCGACGAGCAAGCCTTCAGTGCCGTTGAGTTCGCCGAGGATATTGACAGCCGCTTCCGCTTCCGAATAGCTCAACGTTGCAAGAGCGATTTGAACGGTAGCCTTATTGCGAGCCTCTTCTTCGATTTTTTCGGAACGATCGCGCAGAATTTCCATGCCGACGACCGTTGCGCCGTATTCCGCCAAAAGTAAATCGTCGTCCGTGGTGTCATCGTAGCGACCGATAATCAGCGTGCCTATTCTGCGACCGACACCGTAAATCGGGACAATGATGAAATTTTTGCCGTTGACGGGCGATTTGCCGTCGCTGTCAGCGTATTTTTCGGAATCAGCTTGCGTCTCGTCAATGTCGTTAATCCAGCGAACGAACGGCGCAGGGAATTTGCCCTTGCGAAGAATTTCTTGAGCGTCTGCGGAAATATCCTCTTCGCCGTTGAGCGCGTAGCCGTAAATGTCGCCCTTTTTGTTGGCGATGTAAATGTTGGCGTCCAAAACTCTGCTCAGGACTTTCGCGATGCCGCTGTACTCGACGTTCTCGACGCGTTGGAGCAGTTTGTTAATCTTGCGTGTTTTCTCCAAGAGTGTTGCCATATTTTAACTCTCCTTTTTAAGTGTCCGGTTCACGGTTCACGGTTAATAAGTCGTGTTGGTAAATTGCATTGGGCTCGTCATTGATTTTAATTTTTTAGGATCTACTTTTTCTTTGCTGCGCCCAAAGAAAAAGTAGCAAAAAGAAAGGGCGTTTCGACCGGCACGGCGCAATCCTGCGCCTAACGCCGGCGGCGCACATCCTTGTGCGCCGGGTCTCAATTTCTTTCAACGTGATTTTTACCAACGCTCCCTTAATTTCCGGTTCCTGGTTCCCGACCACTGAATTTGTCTTGCTCAATATCCTACGTTTATACTAGCACGAAATTTTATAATGTCAAATAAGTTTTCAGAATTTTTTGCGGGCGTCTTGAAATATTTCTTGACGGGCGGCGGCAAAAGTTGTAAACTTTCCGCAAAAGGGAGCTGTGAGCTCCGCAGAAATGTTTTCGTATATTCAAGGGAGGAATTCAAATGGGTAACCGCAGGAAAATTGTTGTCGTCGGTACTTCTAACGTCGGTTCGGCAGTTGTCAACAAACTCGCCGACTTCCAACTCGCATCTGAAATCGTTTTGATCGATCTCAACCAGGACAAAGCTTGGGGCGAGGCAAAAGACTCCAGCCACGCAACCGCTTGCGTCTACAGCACCAACATCAAATTCCGCGCCACCGGTGACTACAGTGCATGTGCGGGCGCGAACATCGTCATCATCTGTGCAGGTCCGTCCATTCGTCCCGGCGAAACTCCCGACCGTCTCAAACTCGCCGGCACCAACGCAAAGATCATGAATTCGGTCTTCCGCGCCGTTGCAGAACACACCAAAGAGGCTGTCATTATCCTCATCACCAACCCGCTTGACGTTGCAACTTACGTCGTGAGCAAAATCGCTGACGAAATCGGCTATCCGCGTAACCTGATTCTCGGCACCGGCACCATGCTCGAAACTTATCGCTTCCGCCGCATTCTCGCTGACAAATACGAAGTCGACCCGAAGAATATTAACGGCTACGTCCTCGGCGAACACGGCAACGCGGCATTTGTCGCTTGGTCAACCACCGGCTGCGCAGGCTTCCCGCTCGAAAGACTCGACGAATATTTCCATCACACCGATCCGCTCGACAAAGCTGCCGTTGAGCAAGAGCTTATCAACGTTGCTTACGACGTTATCAACAAGAAGGGCTTCACCAACACCGGCGTTGCGATGGCGGCTGTTCGTTTCGTCAAGAGCGTTCTCTATGATGAACATACGATTCTGCCCTGCTCGGCTGTCATGAACGGCGAATATGGCATTACCGACGTTGCGCTTTCAATGCCGCGTATGGTCTGCGCTGATGGTCTTATGCGCGTGTTTGAAGTTGCTCTTACCGACGACGAACTTGAAAAGATGCACAAGGCGGCTCAATCTGTCCGCTCTGCTCTCGACGGCGCAGGCATCAAATAATCCACGACAACAAATTTCCCGCAACAAAAAAGCTCTTCCAAATTCGGAAGGGCTTTTTTCGTGTAATTTCTTTTCAATTTTTTTGTTCTACTTTTTCTTTGCGTGCCCAAAGAAAAAGTAGCAAAAAGAAAGGGCACCTCGCAGGGGCGTTCCGGCAAACTTCGCGTCCCGCTCAGTGGTGCCGGCGACCGCGCGTCCTTGCGCGGTCTTTTTTTTCGTCGCGGAAAATTTTTAGGTGAACATGTTGACAAAGT
>CAMNPA010000008.1 GCA_946547205.1 uncultured Selenomonadales bacterium
AGATAATTGCTCACCGCCGATTCGTAAGGAATATCGAGCGCGGTCGATTTGTCCTGCTTGTCGTCGCAGTCGAATTGAACTTTGACATTCGTATCCTTCGATTCAAGAACTTTGCCGGTCAGATAATAAAATTTGTCGAAGTATTTGCAAACGTCCCAGGCATCCGCGCGACAACCTTCCTCGTGCCGCAAAGTGATTTCGTTGTACAAAACATTTTCATGAACATAAATTCGCCGCGCAATGACGGCTTGTTTCGCGTTCTCGTAATTCAAACTGCAGCCGACGCTGATTTTGGTTTCAAGCGTTCGCAAATCCGTTTCAGCAAAATAACACGTTCGCGCAGAAGAATAGGTGTTACTCTCCAGTCGCTTGCAAAAATCAATCGGCACACTTCGACTCAATAGCTCAAGCGAATCATCGGCGGAAAAATCTTCAAACGACTTGAAGCCGACGCTCACTTGCAACTTATTCAGCCGCGAATTGGCGAACAAAATCTGCCCGTGACTTTCGGCAAGCTCCTTGAGAAATTCCCAGTCGCTCAAGTTTTCACGGTAAATCATTTCCGCGACGACTTCATCTTTCCAGCAAATCAAATCCGCGTCCTTGCAATTTTTCTTGACGGCATCGAGTATCTCCGAAAATTTTTTCTTCGCCGACTGAAACGTCATGCTGCGTCGTTCGTCTTCAAGCTGACACGATAAACTTTTCGCCGTCACGTACAAAAGCCGATTGTCGATTTGAGTTTCAAGCCGGCATTGACAAATAATCCCGCAAAAAATAATGTCCTTGTCCGCCTTGACCGTCACGACAGACTTGTTCCGGCTCAAAATTTTTTTCGCGTCAAATTTTTCATCGACAATGCAAGTCAATCGACAAACGCCGTGTTCGTGAGCACGTTCGACAACTTCAATATTCAGCAGCTCCGTATAGTCGACGCCTTCAACTTTCAAATCGCCGAGCGTCATTGGAATTTTATCGTCCCGCCGAGTGTGCACGTTAAAAAGCTGTCTTTCGTCAACGCCGGTGCGCCGCCGACGAAATAATGCATGTCGCAACTTTTCCACGCCATAACTATAGCCGGCACGCATGGCGCAGGTCCCGCAGGCGTCGGCGGAATCATTTTGCACGTCCCGAACGTCAGCACGTTTTTAAGCGGCACGTAGTCAGTTGCGTTGAGCAGTGGCAGATGCGTCTTGCACGAAATCACGCCGTGACTTACCGGGCATTGAATCGGTATCGGTACCGGTGCCGTCGCTCCGCTGCATTTTATCATTGCCATTGCCGTCATGTATTCTTTGCTCATTTCTGTGGCTCCTTACTTCATTTTGCGTCCGCAGAACGTCCTCGTCCCAAAAAATTTTTCTGTCCGTGCGCATGTTCATCAGCCTCGGTCGGTTTCAAACTTTTGTAAATCATAATCAGCTCGGCAGACTCGTCAGGCGTCGTGATGTTAATCGTGTCGCCGTAAATCAATTCGACGCGTTGACCCTTTGCAATCAAGTCGCTCCGTTCAAGAATCGTGTACGCCGAATCGTTCGCGACGGAAAGACCGCTTTCAGTCGGCGCGAGAACAATTCCGCCGGTGTCTGTGAAATATTCTTCGACGCCGCAACCTGTCAACAGTTCGACGAGAGAAATTTTGTCGGCGTTCATTTGAAAGAGGTTGCACTCCAAGGGCGCGACGTTTTCACCGCCGGGAATTTTCGTAACATAAATCATCAGCTTGCCCTTGAACGATAAACTTTGACGGTCAGCCGACTTGGCGAAAAATTTATCGACCGGCAGCAGATTTTTTTTCACGACGACGGAAGCTGAAACTTGCTCGCGCGTCTCACGTCGTCGCCTGCTCAATCGCCACGACAAAAATCCAATCACGCCGATAGCCGCAAGCGCGACAATCCACGCCGCATAATTTGTTGAAGGCACGGTTATTAACGCGGTGTCGTCTCCGTCAAAAATTATCCCGACGTCCGCGAAGTGAATTTTCTGCAGAGAAACGCTCTCCGCATCGTCAAGCGCGACTTTAATCACGCCGTTCGAAATCGTCCCGTTAATTCTCGCATCGTTGAGCGTCAAACCGATTGTCTTGCCGTCAAAATACGCATCGCTCAAAATTTTTTCGGAGCCGTCAGAGTGAAGCGGCGTTATCTGCAGAACTTTGCGGCCGAAAATCGACGACTTAACATCAGTCTGCACGCGACCTTTGACAGTTGGGACAACGTCTAACGTCAAGCCGGTCCCTGCGGGATATTTCAGCGCGAGTTCAAATTTGCTTGGCGGCGAAGATTCGGCGACGAAAATTTTTGTGAAAGTCGCGTCGACGATTTTTTCAGCCGACATGCCCTTAAGCTCGACGTTTCCCGCATTCGACGACAGCAGGAAAATTTTCAATCGGTCAGCGCGAACGGGAACTTCACATTGCAAATTGCTCGACGTGAGATTTTCTATCGGCAGCTCGATATGCGGCGTGTGAAAATCGTCGTGAACAATCGTTCGCATCGTCGTCATCAAGTCGCGGTAGTGCGTCGGAATTTCGCGCGCGTAGTTGCCGTAGCTGTGATAGTTCGGCGGGTTTTCGTCGTAGCGCACACTTAGAATGTAGACGGGAATTCCGAGCCACTTTGCCTGCTCCAAGCCTGCACGAAAATTTTCGACTGAACGCAGATTCTGCTCCGACTTGTCCAAAAGATTTTCGCCGTCAGTGAAGATGATGATATATCGTTCCGTGTGGAATTTGTTCGACAACATGTCAATCGCCGACAGAAGAGCCGCGCCCGCATTGCTTCGACCTGAATAGTGAATGTTGAAGTGTGCGGGACTGCCGCCGACTTTCGACAGTGGCTTGATAATGTGCACGTTCTCTTTGAACGCGACGATTCCGACTTCATCAGTCGCCGAAAAATTTTCCATGCTCCAGGTCACGCTTTGAGCGATGATTTGGTTTGGATCGGCCTTCGTCATCGATTCGCTGGCGTTTATGACGAAGACGAATTCTCTGCATTCGCCGGCCGCCATGGAGCAGAGCAAGCACGTCGTCGTTATCGCGATGAGCAAAAAATTTCGGAGAACGTGTTCGTTTCGCTTTCTGATAGAGATATGCCTCACCTTCTAAAAATGCAGTGTGGTTATCGTTAATTGAACGAGATTATATAACTTGAAGAAATAATCTACAAGCAGTTTTTTTATTTTTTGCGAGTTCGGTCGGATGGAGCTTCAAGATTGAGTGGCTGCGGCGTACTCAACGTTCAGAGTGTCGGTGAGTTTGTAAGCGGTGGCAGGAGTCTTGTCGCTCGGTTGACTTTGTGCAGTTGATTAGTCGGCGGCGCGGTGATGCTTCGGGCGCGGGAGTTTTTGTTGTCGGCAGCTCGTAAAAGCAATTGGTGGATTTCGGCAAAAATTCGGGTTGGTTTCGCGGGAAACTTTTCGGCTGAAAATAGTGGTTTGTCGGAATGGCTTTGGTAGCATGTATTCCTTTCTGTTTGTATATCTATGCTTTAGTTTTATGTTTTTGTTTTGTTTGTTGGAGCAGATCATTTTTCGGCAAGCACTTTTTTCTTTCGTCAGTTTTTCTTCTTTCATCAGCTTTTTTCCTTCGTCAGTATTTTTTACATTTTCGAGAATTTTTCGGAAGGTTTTTTCATTTTCAACGTTGTTTTGTATAACAAATGCTTTACCTTGTTTTACGGCCGAAATTTTTTGCACTTAAAATGCTCAGAAATGGCGTCAGAACGCGAAAAAATCGTTATTTCCCCAGGAATCGTAATGGACTATTTTCCCAGGATTCGTAATGGATTATCCCAGCATTCGTAATGAAAAACGGCATATTTACCCCCAGGATTCGTAATGAAAATACCCCCAGTTGTTTCAGTTTTTCTGTCATTTAGCTGGGGATAATGGATTATCCCAGCATTTGTAATGGATTATCCCAGCATTTGTAATGAAAGATGTATTTAGTTAGCTAAAATAGCCAGTTATTTGACATTGAGCTGGTGGTTGAGTTGGTGATTATGGTATATATTTGACGTTTGGCTGGTGGTTATGGTATCATGTGTATGAGGTGAGTTTTATGGCTTGTAAGAAAAAAGAAATAAAAGAAGAGACGGCTCTTGTGCTGCGGAATGATGTCTATCAGAGCAATCCGCTGATCAGCTCTCGGAAGGTTTTCGGACTTTTGGGCATGAGGATATTTTTGCTCGGCTTGATGGGAGTCAATCCGCATTTCTCGGAGCAGGACAAGTATTACGACGAAGACTTTCCTGAGTTGCTCATATCGACGAGCAAACTTACGGAGCTGTTTGGTAACACGAAATATCTGGCAGAGTTGAAACCGGCTTGCAAGAAACTTTTCGACACGATTATTGAGCTGAATCGCGCCAATGGTGGCGTTACGCTTTGCCATCTGTTCGATAAGTTAGAGTATGAGCCGAACGACGGGTTGCATTTGCAATTCAGTCGATATATGCGCCCGTATATTCTCGACCTGTTCCAATCGCAAGGCTACACTCGAATCAATGCCAAGTATCTGTTTAAACTGTCGTCGCCGTATGCAATGAGACTTTTGGAGCTACTGTTGCAGTATCAAAATATTCGGCTCTTTAAAAAATTAATGGAGATTAAGCGTAGGATGACGGTTGAAGAACTCCGATTTGCGTTGAACGTGCCCGCAGGAACTTACAAAGATCGTATGGATCATTTTAAGAAATTCGTGCTCGACGATCCGATAAAAGAGATAAACACTCGGACGCCGTACATTGTTCGCTATGAGACGATAAAGGAAGGGCGCAGAGTCGTTGCCTTTGAATTTACCATGGACACATGTAACGTGCCGAAAGACGACGAGGACGATTGCAATGTTAAGCGCGGCTGCGATGCAATACAGACACTTTGCGCACTTGGCTTCACGGAGAGGATAGCACGGGCAATTTTCTCGAAGTGTCTGGACGAGGCAGATTGTTTTTCCAGAATCAATCGGGCGCAGGCGGTGTTGTATCGGAATAAGAGACCGATTAAGAACAAGCTCGGTTTTCTGCGCAAAGCGATAGAAGAAGATTGGCAAGTCGTCAGAGAAAGGACTCGAAGTAGCGAAGACAGTTCAACGTCAACAAGAACACGAACAGAGGCGAGAACAGATGATTCAATGACACCGATAGGAGAGATTGTAAGATCAATGACATTCTTGCCAATGGAATCGGCAAATCCGAATAAGCCGCAACCGATTAACGTCGATGGAAAACAAATTCCGCGCGGGCTGGCGGAAATTTTTATGAAGTACATACGAAAAGGCGAGATGCTTGACAGCGTTAAAGAAAGTCTGCAAGTTTACGACACGACAATTGAAAAGTTTATGGACGCTTGCGAGAAAAACGGGCTATGACAAATTCAACGGCGTTATATTGAAAGTCATCATGAATGCTGCGCGCGCACCTTGTCACGAAAGCTTTGTTCGATAAAGAAAAATTTATCAGGCAAAGAGTTGTCGCGCTTATATTTTTTTGTTATATTGACTGGAAAGTGTTGAGTAACACAGTTTTTGTTAGGAGAATCGTTTATGGCAAAAATTATCACACAGACAAACGGGACGATGCTCTTCGACGAGATCAACCCGGAAAAATTGGACTTGTTGACGTTGGTCGGTGACGTCAAAGGTTTTGACAGCCTGTCCGATGAAAAAATCCAGGAGATACTTGAGGTTCTGTGCGTGAAAAGTTTCGACGAGTTCATTGAGAAATTTGATCCCGTCGTCTACTCGTTCTTCAACGCGAACAATCAGAAAGTCATGTACACGCTCAAAAAGCCCGAATCAATTCCCGACGACCTTTTGACGGAAATTCATCTCAACATGCAGAATGACTTCCTGAAAATGCTTTTGACGCTCGTGGATACGAAACGCTCTCAAGGTCTGCTCAACGTCGATTTCAAATTCGAGAATCTCACCGATTTAATTTCGCCGCACAAAATCATTGAGGACATCAAGCAGAATCGTAAAGAGTTGCGCTACGTCTATTCGCAATACGTTCAGCTTGAGGACGAGGATCCCAAAAAGTTGGATCTCGGCGACAAGCTCAATGGCATGATGGAAGAAGCCAGCACGAATTACAACAACGTCATGGCGATGTTGCCGCTTGCCATCGAAGACATCAAGACGCGTCTGCTTTTGACTTCCGGCGGCGGCGGTGCCGATGCCACTCCGCTTGCTTTGGGCGTCTTGACGATGGGCGAAGAAGGCGAATTGAAAGTTATCGAGGCTCCGAAAGAAGAACATTCAACCGCGCTTGTCTCTCTTGACGACAAAGTTAACGAGGGCTTGATTGAAGTTATCGGCGAAGATTACGTCGCGCTCAACGAAGACAATCACAACGACTATGTTAAAGCTCTCGTCACGCGAACTTTCTGCCCGTTGCCGTCAACAATGGTCAGCGAAATTGACATTGCCACGGAAATTCAACATTACAATTCCTATCTGCAGTTCTACAAGGACGCGAAGGACGACTTCATCAAGACCGTTAAGCCGTTGATTGAAAAAATTCTGGGCGTGAGACTTTTCTTTGAGCAATATCCGTCGAAACTGCGCGGCATGAAACCGACTCTGCTCATAACAAACATCAGCAACGAAATGATGGCGAAGGCTCCGAATCTTCCGCGCCTCGTGACTTATCTCAACACCGTCAACGGCAAAAATAATTTCGACCATACAATCTGGTACGCAATTTTCCCGTCAGTCGCATTCGCTGCGGACGGCAAAGCCAAATTGACGCGCCAACGTTTCAAAGGCAACACTGCTCCGACAAATACCAACGTCAACACAATCGAATCGCTCGCGATGATTCTTGACGTGCTGAAAGATTTTCGCGTGCAATGTTTCTTCAGCTTCGCTTCGCACGAGAAAAATACTTTCAACGCAATGGCGACTGAAGGCATTGATAAATATATCGACAAGTCAACGCCGCTCATGAATAAATCTTACAGCGAATTCGCAATTCCCTGCTTCCCGAACTTCACGATCATTCCGAAAGATAAATCGGGCGTCGTGCTTGATACGAAGATGACGCTCAACGAGAACAGCCACATCGCCGAAATTTCCAAAGCTAAGCAGGACATCATGAAACTTTGGATTGACGGCATTTATGTCGGTGCGGCTTACGTCGCGGCCGGTATCGTCGCTGCTTATCAAGACCCGGAATATCTCAAGATGATTTTCCGCCGCAACGTCGACAACGAATTGCCCGGCGTGCGTTTCGACATCGAATCCGGCGACAATTCGCTTTTGGTCTTCACGACGCTCGCAAAAGAAATTACTGGCTTCACTGCGCCGATTAAACACGACATCAACAACAAATGCTTCGGCTTCGTCTTCTCGTCTGAAAATGCAATGTACGACGGACTGCCAATCACGAACATCATGGTTTACAAGTCTCGCGATTTGCTCTACGACGAGGACAACGGTGTTTATGAGCCGATTTACAAAACGCAAGTCACGACTTACATTCATCGCGTCCTGCGCAACATGAGCAGCGACTTCAAGGAAGACAAAATTATTCGTTTCTTCAGCTCCAATCCTACTTCGCAGTCGAGCAAGTGGCTTGACAAACGCGAGAGACTCAACGCGATTATCGGCACCGGCGACGCCATTGACTACGTGATTGACGAGGACAACGGCATTTGCACGCTCAACATCACGTTCAACGGCAACATCAAGAATTTGGATATTGAGACCAATCGCACCACGAGCTCGCATCACGTTTGATTCTAAAATTCCGGCAAAGAAGGTTTTATCATGGGATTTCGTCTTAAAGTCACGGGCGGCAAGGATGTCGAGTTCAACGAAGGAATTATCACGGCGGTGAATTTCCTTGCCGAAACGCCCAACGCGACTAATGCACGCTCAACCGATTTGGGCGTCGTCATGAAAATCAGCGGCAGAATAAATTTTTCTCTCGGCGCGGAAGTTGAAGACTCCACCGTCGAGTTGGCGAATTGGGCTTTAATGCCGTCCGATCAAGCGAACTGTTATCGCAATGTTCAAGTGCAAGTCGTAAGCGGCGGGCAAATCGTTCGCCAATACACCTATCCGAATGCCTTTGTCATGGACTACATGGAAGATCTAAACGACGAGGAAGGCGTCGGGACTTTTCACTTGCTCCTTAAACAGAAAAAAGATTTGACCGATAAAGTTGAGCTCAAGGGCAATTTTGAAGCGTAAGGCGGTGATATAGATGGCATTGGCTTTTAGCACAGCAGACCCCGAAATTACATTGGAAGAAGAGAGCGCACGGCAAATTATTTTCAAGGTCGAAATTCCGCCCGATTCTCGCGCTCGCACAAAAGATGTCGGCGTTACGTTGACTCTCGTCGGAAAAATTTTGGCGGACACTTCGCAGGCAGGCAACGCGGCTGATTCTACCGCTAAGATTATGGAATGGTCGGTTGTCCCTTCCGAAAAGAAAGAGGCTTATCGTTCCGTCACCGTCAAAATCAAAAGCGGCGGCATCGTCACGCGCCAATACGAATTGCCAAACGCTTTTATCGTCGACTACACCGAAGATTTCGCGGATGACAGCGGCGTCGGCGAATTCACGCTTAAACTCAAGCAAATGAAAAACAAGTTAGCGGACGTTAAAGTTACCGGCGGTTTCTCGGAGTAAAAAATTTTTATCCAAAAATCGGCAAGAATACCCGATGGGATGAATTGCCGCTTGACTTTGTAACTTTAAAAGATATATTCCGATTGTGGATGACTACCACGTTAAAAAAAGTGTGCTTAAGACCAACGGTTTGAAACACAATCGTTTTTGGGGGAGCACTAACCCTCGCTTTGTCTCTGAAAAGTAGTGCGAAGAAGTAAAAGCAAGCGGAGACCTTCGGGCGACCGTGTGTGGGTCTTTTGGACAGACCTTTGAGAATAAGGGTTGCTTGATTTCCAAACTTCTCAAGAATCCCCCGCCGCGCGGTGGGTTGTTCAACGAATACAGGGACGGCTGAGTTTTGAGCTGTCCTTTATCTTATGGAGCATTTGTCATGAATTACTACGAAATTCTCGGCGTCGACAGGAACGCCACCGCCAAAGAGATTAAAAAAGCTTATCGTCAACTCGCCAAAAAATGGCATCCCGATTTGAATCGCGACAATGTCGAAGTCGCCGGCAAAAAGATGCGCGAAATCAACGTTGCCTATGACACGCTCTCCAATGAAATTTCTCGTATCGACTACGACAAAAAACTTGACGCCGAAGCCGCTAAGTCTGCTAAACAATCTGCACGACAGGAGACGCCGAAAACTTCACGAAAAAAATCTGCCGCAACTTCAAGCTCAAAGGTCGACTTCGGCGGCATCAACTCAAGCTTTGAATCTTTTTTCGGTTTCAATCCCAAAACTCGCGAAGTTACCAACGAGGACAAGCTCAATACTTTTTCGGCGGACAGGAAGAAAAAAAATCCACTCGACACCACGGACTTTTTTGAAAAATTCATGGGGATTAAAAGGTAAATGTCACGTTACGATTTATATACGGCGTCAATCGGCGTGCTCAGCGTTTTCTTTTCGATGGCGGTCTTTGAAGGCGATTTATCTGTTGCGGCGAAAATTTTTCTGATGATTATCGGCGCGGCGATCTTCGCTCACTCCGCCTATACTCTTTACATGCGCGCGAACGTTGAAAATCGTCAGCCGAAAAAATTCACGCGGCAAGCTCCCGAATCGAACGCCATCAGCAAAATTTCTCTGCTCGACAAAAAAGGCGAAGTCGTCACGTCGTGGGAACTTTACGGCAAAACTTCGGCGGTTATCGGAAAAGATGTTGGCGAAAATTTTGTCGACATTGACTTGAGCCAAAATCCTTATGCCGCGCTGGTTGATGTCGAACACGCCGTTTTAAATTACGCCGACGGCAACTGGTACATTGAAGACCTCGACAGCCGCAACGGTATCGCCATTAAAAAATTTGGGCAGGAAAAAATTTTCAAGCTTAGTTCCCTGCAACCTTGCAAGCTGGATTTCGGCGACGTGATTTTTATCGGCGTCTGCCAACTCAAGCTCAACTAAACTAGGGAAGGATTCAACATGAACGGTTTAATTCGTTGTCAAAACGGTCACCTTTTCAGCTCGCGTCGCTACGGAACGATTTGCCCTTACTGCAACCTTGAGACTGCCACGCCCGAAAAAAAAGAAGTTCCCGCCACAGACGACGAGGCTATCGAAGCTCTTTTGATGAATGCAATTCGCCCGGTCTGCGCGTGGATTGTCTGCATTGAAGGTCCGCGCAAGGGCAAGGATTATAAAATTCACTCCGGCAAAAATTTCGTCGGGCGTGCTGACGATATGGACATTCAAATTCTCGGCGACAATCACATTGCCCGCAGAAATCACGCCGTATTTGTTTACGACCCGAAAAAGCATGAGACTGTTCTTTTGCCCGGCGATTCAAATGAACTCGTCTATCACAACGACGCCGCACTTTACACGCCGACCGTGCTTAGCGTTTACGACGTTATCGAGATGGGCAGGAGCAAATTTCTGTTCATTCCGTTTTGCGGCGACCATTTCCGCTGGGAAGATTTGCCCGAAAAAGACGACAATACCTATCTGCAATACGGAAAGGAAAATTCCTGATGACGGGCGCGGATTTATTCTTGCCGGCGATAATTTTTGTCTGCATGATAATTTTGCACGTCCTGCGCGAAAACGAGTTGCGAAAACATTTGAAAGACACTGTGCCCGTCTACGAAATCGGCGCGGCGTCAACTTTCGGAGACCGTGAAATTCAGCAAGACTATTTCGGCGTGAAAAATCTTCAAGGCGTTTTGCTGATGACTTTGGCGGACGGCATCGGTGCCAACGGAGAAATTGCCGCAAAGTTGGCTGTCGACACCTTCCGAGAAATTTTCGACGATCCGAGCTCCATTCACAAGCCGCAATATTTTTTCCGTCGTGCCGCCAATGCCGCCCAAAAAAAAATCACGAACGCTTTGGACGAGCGACAAGGTGAAACTTCAATCGCCGCAGTGATGTTGAACGACGGACAACTTTTCTACACGCTTGCCGGAAATTGTCGCGTGACGGTTTTTCGTGACGGCGACTTAATTCCCGTATCCGAAGGTCAAACTATCGACGTTTTGGCGCGTCATCAATATCACGAAGGGCGCATTTCCAAGCAGGAGACTCTGGCTTTAATGGAACGGCACCAACGTTACAACGTCATCGGGCAGGATTCGTTTCAGGAGATTGAACTTTTCGCCAAGCCGCTGACTCTCAAGCCAAATGATTTAGTCGTCGTCATGAGCGCGGGAGTTTTTGAAACGTTGCGTTGGGTCGAGCTTGAAGAAGTCTTGACGAAAAAATTTCCCGTCCAGCGTTTGGCGGACGAAATAATTTCGCTGATAAACAATTCGCCGAAGTCGGACAAGGATAACGCAACGATTTTGATTTGTCGGCAAAAAATGAGGGCAGGATAATGAGAAAATCCAACAGCGTTTTCAAAACGGCGTTCGTGTCCGAAGCCGGCGCAGAACTTGCCAACAACGATTATTTTGCCTACATCGAGGACGACGATTTTGCTTGCTACGTTTTGGCGTCGGGCATCACCGATTTTGAAACGTCCGTCGCCGCTAAAGAAGCCGTCGAGCATTTGATTTTGAGTTTCGAGGAAAAGCCGAGTATGGCGAAAACTTCCTTGCTCCAATACATGCGCGACACCAACGAACGACTTTTGAACGACAGCCGCACCCAACGATTGAAAGCCTCCGTCATTATGCTCGTGACCGACTACGAAAAATTTCGCTACGTTTCGGCGGGCAATGTTCGCTTGAGAATGTATCGGCAAGGACGATTTTTTTTGCAGTCGTCCGATATGTCGTTGGCTAATGATTTGATTCAGCACGGCAAATCTGACACGCCGCTTGACCGCCACGAGGAACGCCATAATTTATATACTTATCTCGGCAAGAAAGATTTTTTTCAGCCCTTCGCGTCAAAAGTTTACAAGCTTAACGACGCCGATATTATCGCGCTGTATTCAAAAGGTTTGTGGGAAAATGTTGACGCGCAAGAGCTTGATGAAATTTTCGCGGAAGCGTCTGATAAGCCGCAAGAGTCCGTTGACTATCTCGAAGAAGTCTTGTTGTCCCGGCAACCGTCGGAGCTCAAAAGTTACACCATCGCCGCGATTTTCATCAACAAAGCTTTTCGTGACCCGGAACGCGAGCATAAACGACTGCGCCGAATCAAAATCGCAATTATCGTCGTCGTAATTCTAATCGTCGTCGCCATAATCGCTTACGTTCTTCACATGTTACATCAAAACAAACTTCAGGAGCTCAAGGACGAACTCGACAACACGCACGGATTGATCGCGGCGGAAAGTTATCAGCGGGCACAGGACAGTTGCAAGAAGGCTCTTGATTTGGCGAAAGAATTGCGCAAACCGGACGACATTGCCGAGCTTGAAAACGACTTGATAATTTTGGACAGCATTGTTGAGGCGGACAAGCTTTACAACGAGAAAAATTACCAATCGGCTTATGAAGATTATTTGAAGGCTCTGCGCTATTCTGACGGCACCAATAAAAATTTGCGGCATTATCTTCAGCGGCGGCTTAAAGTTTTGGAAAGTCAAATGAACGTTCAGCAATTCATGTCGTTGGGCGATTATCTCATGCAAAATTCGGACTACGACGGCGCGGAAGCAATGTACATGCGTGCAAGTTCGGAAGCGGCAGCTCTTCACGATCAGGACGGTCGCAACAAAGCTATCGACGCTCTCGAAAAAGTTTACGACAAACGCGCCGAACTTCGCAAAGACGCTACTCAAAAATTGGACGACAAGAAACAAAAAGCTATGTCCGACGCGATGAAGAAAGGCGACGATTTGTTGGCAGCCGGCGATATTGACGGTGCGCAAAAAGCTTATCTTGACGCGCGGAACCTTTCCGACAACATTGCCGACAGAACTCAAACCAATGCGGCTCTCGAAAAAGTCACGGCGGCTCGTGAGAAAAAAGCTCAAGAGGAAAAAACTTCAGCTGACGAATTGCAAAAGCAATACGATGAAGCGAATTCGATTGAACAAAAAGGCGATAAATCTTTCGACGACGGCGACTATCTTGCCGCGCAGATGTACTACATGACCGCGCTTGAGAAGTTCAACGCTTTGATGGACGACACGAAAGTTAAAGTCTTGCAGGGCAAATTTGAGCTGGCGAACGAGAAAAATTCCGAACTGCAAACTAAAAAGTCCGACGCCGAAAAATTTGAGCAGGACGCACGAAACCTTTACGCCGATAAAAATTTCACGGAGGCTCTTGCTGCCGCTACTGCCGCCAAGGACGCTTACACCGAATTAGGTCTGAAGGCCAAAGCTGATGAGATGTCCGCCTTGCTCGACGAAATTTCCACCGACCAGGCGATTGCCGGAACCTTGAAGTAGGTTTGCTTATGGAAAAAAAATATTACGAACACGATTTGCAGCGCATGACGGTTTATCAGTTGCAGGAAATTGCGCGGCGTGAAAAAATTATTCCCGCGGTCGTCAATCGATTGGACAGAGAACTTTTGATTCGGACGATTTTGCGTTATCGCGGTGCGGAAAAGGCTTTGCTGATTGACGATTATCGCGCGGAAGATTATCGGCGACTGGAAGAATTTTTTCCGCGAATCACGTTTCAGGCTCAACCGACAAATTTGATGTGCAATGCGCGGATTAATGTTTGGCAAGGTCTCGCCGTGAATTTCTTCGACAAGCTCACGATAACTTACGCGCCCGAATTGAGCGGCACCAATGCTTTTATCGTCGACAGTGAAAAAAATCTGTGTTGTATTTTCAATGTTGAGGAAAAGCTCGGCGACCGCGACTTCCTGTATCTGCGCAAAGCTCGCGATTTTCCTTGCCGTGAATCCGTCGTCAAAAATTATTTTCTCGTTCTGATGAAGCGCGTTTACTCTGAAAATTTTTTCCGTTTCTACAACGGCACGACGAATATTTTGCAGGAGAACGTTCCCGCGTATTGTCTGCAGCTGTTGAACTTCAGAGTTTTTGAGCCTGACGTTTTGAAAATGCCCGTTGCCATCGATTTCGGCACGTCAAGCACAACCGCAGGCGTCCTCGACTTCAAAACGCAAAACGACGTTGCAAAATTCAACGCCGAAAAAATTAAGCACGCGATTTTTTACAACGACGGGCGCGAAATGAATTTGATTCCGACTATTATCGGCGTGCGTTCGTTGGAAAATCCCGACAAGCCCGAATACGTTTTCGGCTACGACATTTTCAAGTTGACTTCGCAGGCTGATGAGGCGTTCACGATTTTTTATGACGTTAAGCGTTGGATTGCCGATTGCGACAAGGAAGAAGAGCTTACCGACAATTTAGGGCGTCGCGTCTTTGTCAGCCGAAAAAAAATTCTGCGCGAGTTTTTTCTCTACGTCATTCACAACCTTGAAGACTACATCAAAGGGCGCGTCCGTTCCGTGCACATTTCCGGTCCCGTCAAGCAAAAAGGCAAGTTCCAATACATGTTCAAGGAAATTTTGCCCGAATACGCCATCGAGAAAAAAGATATGGTTGATGAGAGCGTCGCCGTACTTTACAACACGATTAGCGAGCTGATTGAGAGTAAGTCAATTCGCAACCGTCAAAAATACAGCGCGTTGGTTATCGACTGCGGCGGCGGCACCACCGACATTTCTTCCTGCAAATTCAAAGTCAACAACAACCGCGTCGCCTATTCGATTGACATCGAGACCAGTTTTGAAAACGGCTCAACCGATTTCGGCGGCAATAATTTGACGTATCGAATCCTGCAGCTTTTGAAGTTGAAACTTGTCGAGACGCTCTGCAAGCAACATTCAAACCAAACGAATTTGATGCGCGCGCGACAAAATTTTTACGGCGAGAAAGATTTTTTCGACCGGCAAACGTTTTTCAAGGCGTCGATGATAACGCCGCTGAAAACTCTGCTGCAGGATTTTAGTCTGGACGTTTTCAGGTACATTGACGAATTCGGCGTAAGTTCGATTTATCAAAATTTTGAGCAGGCGTATTCGGACGCGGAAGAAATTTTGCCGACGCGTTTCAAAGATTGGGAATCTCGTAACCGCAACGAATATTTTCTCGTCCGCAACAATTATTATTTCCTTTTTGAGATGGCGGAGCAAATCAAGCAGGCGTTCTTCAAAAATTATGGGATTATGCGCGTGCTGTTGACCGTTGACGGCAACCGCGATAAGCCGTCGCGAAATTGGGAAATCAATCGGCAATACGACCATTTCGACGACTACACGGTTACAATTCCGCTCGACAAATGGAAATTGACTGTACAAAATTCCGACGGCTTGACCTTGACGAAAAATTTGCCCGATATTTCGTTCAGCGTCTTTGAAATTGAGCCGATTCTCAATCCAGACATCTACAACATAATTCGCCAACTGCTTGATCCGATTTACGAAAGCGGCGAGCTTGAAAATTACAACCTTATCAAACTTAGCGGGCAGTCGTGCAAAATTGAGCTCTTCCGCAAGTCGTTGAAAGAATTCGTGCCCGGCAAGCTGATTAAGTCCAAACCTAAAGCCGACTCCGACGACACCAACGAGTTGAAAATGTCTTGCATTGACGGCGCGTTGAAGTATCTTCGCGACAAAAAATTTGGTTACGCCGACATCAAAATCAAGACGCAGAAACCGCACCTGCCGTATATTTTGACGGGCTTCACGCACACCGGCGAAGAAATCGCGCTGATTGACGACAGCTTGAATCTGGATCGCGGCGTCCTTTCACGCAACATAAACGACTTGACGCTGACCGTGTATCTCAAGGACAATGAAAAAAATCTGCGACAGGAATTGATTTACGAGTGCATGCTTGATGAATTCGTTCCTAAGAAGCAGGAAGAGATTGAAGAAATTTACGGCGAAAACATTCCGCAAGATGAAACCGATACGATTGTTAATGGCGAGGTAAAATTTTTCATACGCGCGGAAACTCAAGATTGGGGATTCGTGATTGTGCCGGTTTATCGCGAGGACGAGACGCTTTACGTCGGCAAGGAAAAGTTTTTCAATTTCGAGAACGACCAATGGATAAAAAATTTTTTCGACGGGTTGAAGTGATGATACAAAAATTTTTCGCGCTGATGTTGGCGATTCTCTTCGCGGCGAATATTTTTTCAGTCGTCGAGGCAAAAAGTCCCGAAGAAAAGGCGGCGGCTAAAGAAGCGAAACTTCAAAAAAAAGTGTCCGCGCAAGTGCTCAAGGCGCATAAAAAGCAAAACATTTTGTCCGTAATCGATTGGGCGAACAAAGACGACATTCAGGCGCAAATGATTTTGTCATACGCGACGCGGACAGGTCAACGAGTTCACAGAGATAAAAAGCACGCACAAGAATTGGAAGACAAAGTGACGGCTGTCAATCCGGACTTAGTGAAAAATTTTATTCCAATCGAATACGGCAAGAAAAAAGTTGAGTTGTCGCGGCTTTACGGCTTGGCGGCTTGTCGTTCGCAAATCGGTCAGTACGTCACGATGAATTTTGATGACGCGATTCGTTGGGCGCAACTCGGCGTTTCGGAAGAAGACACGTTGTCAATGGCAGTAATGGGCTCGGCTTATTACACCGGTCGCGGCGTCCGTCAAGACTACAAAAAGGCTATCGAATTTTTCATGCAGTCACGCAACGAACCAATATCGCTGTATCTTTTAAGCGAGGCTTATGCCAAGGGCAACGGCGTCGATAAAAATTTGGAGCAAAGCAAATTTTACGCGGACTATCTGAAGATGATAACTCAACCGAAAATCGATAAGAAGCGTGATAAAAACCTGAAGAAATTGGAAAAGGAACAGGCGAAGGAGAATAAAAAGTAAGTGGGACTTTTCGACAGCGACTTCAACATTGAAGAATATGTTCGGCAACGAATTCCCGAACTTGACGAAATGGAAAACCGCGATTTGTTTAAGGCGATTGTCGGCAACGCGACGCTTGAACTTTATAAGCACATCAAAGACGAGTATGACGCGCTGGAACAACGAGTTTTCGACGAGACGCCCAAAGCTCTGCGTATGCCCGACTTGATAACCTGCGTCGTTGAAGCCGACAAATACGACGTGACTGATACAAACATGAATCCGATTTTCCCGGAAGATTATTTGGTTGCGACCGAAGTTAACGCCGCCGATATGATTTACTCCGTCAAGACCGGCAATGAATTTTATCTGTATACGTGCATGATAAAAGCCGATTATTTGGAGCTGAAAAAATTGATGCAACGTCCGCGACGATTTAAGGGCGTGATTGAAAATGAGTACGGCGAGACGCCTGCCGAGTTCATTTTGAAACCGTGCGAACGTTATCTGAAAAAAGCCGAGGAGCTTTACGAAGTTTCGCGACTGAATTATTTGCCGTGGCGCAGTTTGAATTTGTCGTATCTGCACAAACTTTTTGATGTTTACGTCGTGGCGATTGAAGATTGGGACGACCAGCTTGAAGTTCGGCGCGTGACCGTTGAGTTTGACGAGTTTGCGGAAAAAATTTTGTATAAGCCGCTGCCGCTGTGGAATGCTCAAGAAGCCATCATCAAGGCGAATTCCTATCCTCAACCTGCCGTCGACAGAAAATATTATGAACATTATCTGTACAAGAAACAGTTCCGCGAAGGGCGCGAATATTTGTTGCGGCGTGCCGATGACATCATCAGAAATATTTTTTGGCAGGACGGCGATTTGTATATCATTTGCGACAGCGATTTGCCCGGCGATTGGCAGTTTTATGAATTTGCTCCCGCGCCCGATCCGAAAAATTACGCGAACCCGTTGATTAGCAACGAGCAAAATGAAAGTTTTTCGCGGAATATGACGGAATATTTCGGGCAACGAATCAAGACGCGCACCGAGCTTGTGAGATTTTTCAAGTCGTTCAAGTGCAGTGAGTATTTGGATTTTGTCGACGCGAAGATTAAAAGCAATTTGCTTCAGCCGGAGACGTATTCAATGGAAGAATTCATCGACTACGAATATCGCACCGGCGACAGAGCGCAAACTTTGGAGTTCACATTTCGCGCGCACGACGAAGATTTTTACTTGAATCGCGACTTGATGAGCTTTCTCGTCACGGAAATTCAGCATCTGTTCCCGGAATATCGCTGCGTCGGAAAGTTGGTGTAGACGTGAATTTTATCTGGGACATCGTGTTACAAGCGGCGCAGGACGATTTGCCGTCGCAGAAAATTTTTTTCAAGCCCGCAGAAAATTTCAGCCCGTATTACGAGCAATCGTTCAAAGAAATCAATAAGCAGCACGTCGACAAACCGGAAGTCGAAATAAATCCGCTCTATCGATTCACGGCGATTTTCGGCTACCTTTTGCATCTCGACGTTAAAGATTTGCTCTTCGCGGAGCAACGGCAATTCATACTGTATCTTTTCGATTTGATGACGCACATTTTGGCGGAAGTCGATTTG
Organism: uncultured Selenomonadales bacterium; assembly: GCA_946547205.1. Classification (GTDB taxonomy): domain Bacteria; phylum Bacillota; class Negativicutes; order Selenomonadales; family Selenomonadaceae; genus Quinella. The sequence continues at coordinate 18,440 of CAMNPA010000008.1, forward strand.
TGCCACGGAATGACGCGACGAGAATTTTACATACGACGAATTCGCAAAGAAATGTTGGCGGGCGTTCACGGAGAAATCGCGCGCGAAGGTCTCTTGCAACTGAAACGCGACAAACAAATTGCCGTCGCCGATGAACTTTTGCGCGTCATGGAAGTCGGCTCAAGCCTCAAATCTTTCTGCCACATCATGAAACAAATCTTTAAAGGCTGCATAATTTATCAGAGCCGCGAACATCCGCAACGAATTTACGTTTACATCGGCAAGGAGCGTGACGAAACTTTACAAAAGCAATGGCGCATGATTCGCGAAACTTTTTTGCCGATGGATATGGAAGTCCGAGAATTTTGGTCGAAGCACTTCGGGATATTCGGCGTTGATGTAACAATGCACACCGACGCCATTGCGATTTTTTAGACCGGCTGTATCACCAACCGATTTGATCATATCTTCCGTACATGTAAGGATTCGACGCGCCGTAAATGCCGAC
>CAMNPA010000009.1 GCA_946547205.1 uncultured Selenomonadales bacterium
ATTCCGTCAAATCAATTGGCGCGGAAGCTTTTCATTGGTGCGAAAGTTTAATCGAAATAACAATTCCCGAAGGCGTCAAAACAATCGAGTTCAAAACTTTTGACGGCTGTACGAACTTGCGGAAAATAAAATTGCCCGAAAGTCTCACAAGCATTGGCGGCTGGGCTTTTAATTGTTGCGAGAGTTTACGAGAGATAACGATTCCGCCTGCCGTCAAGTCGATTGGCACTTGTGCTTTTTTGAATTGTGATTATCTGAAAATCCATTCCATATGAAGTCGTTAAATTTCAGTCGACGAGAAAAAATTTTCAAACCAACTCGATTTGTTCAGAGGCAGTCACGTCGTCGGAAAGTTCTTCTTCACTGCGCGCGATTTGATATTCAATGACGTTCGACTTCACCGCGCGAATGTAAACCGTTGCATTTTCGTCGGGCGTGTCAATGTTGATTGTGATTCTCTTCGCCTTCTGAATGTTCATCTTGTTTGAAACGGCTTCGGGCAAATTCGTATAGAAAATGTCGAAACTGTCGCCGGCGTCAATGAACGGGTGCCAAACGTCAAACTTCGTGTTGCGGTCAAGAATCGTCTTGAACTTGCGCTTGCGGTTTCTGCCGACGTAACAGGCGAACGGAGTTTTTTCCGGGTCGGGCGTGATGTGTTTAGTTTTGACAAGTCCGCCCGCTCGACTCAGCAACAATCCGAATGCAACGCCCGTTTTACCTGTCGGCGCGCTTAAATCGGTGCGAACTTCCACGTCGCGTTCACGCTGAATCTCGTGAGCCTCTTCCGTGCCCAACGCAGGATAAATTTTAAATTCGGGTGCTCTGCCGTTGAACTCGAACAAAATATCGGCTTTCGACTTCTCGTTGGTTCTGCTGACGGGAACTTTTTTTACGGTCGCGCTCAAGTTAATTTGGTCGCGCACGTTGTCCAAATCGCCAAGCCAAACTTCAAGCCCGTTGTCGTCGCGCCGATAAACGCTGCCGCTTTGCATGTAATAATCATCCTTGAGCTCGTAGCCGTTCTTGAGCCGCCCGTTGATGAAAGGATTTTCGTTCGGAGCAAGGCTCGTGTCTTCCTGCGGCGACAAATATTCCGCGAAAAGTTCGTTGACAAGCGGAGACTTCGACGAATTGCCCGCCAAAAAAATTGACAGCTCGTCGATCTCGTGGAGCGATTTTATTTTGCGCAGAGAATTTTTGCTGTTCTTATTGAACGCTTCCTTCATTGAGATGAAAAAATTGTTTATGCCGACTCTGATTCGCTCGCGCAGAATTTCTTGCAAGTCAATCGTCACGTCAAGGCGGAAGTTCTCGATAAGTTTGCCGTCGTCGCGGAAAAGATTGACTTCGATAAATTTTTCCGACGTGATGGCTTGAGCCGCTTCTGAATTCGGTGCTTCCCAAACAGGTCGCAACTTTTCAATCAGCGCGTGCATATTTGAATGAGCTTCCTGCGAATCTTTTATCAGTGCTTCCGAGCCCGCGAAGTTGATTTTGTCCGCCGCCCACGTGAACGGAATTTTTCCTCCGTCAACGTTGAGCAGATTGTTTTGATTCGATTTGAACAGTTCAAACGCAAGGAGCTTTAAAAGATTTTCGCCGCCCAAAGTTCTGTCGCCGTTCTCGCCGAAATGCACGAGCAGATAATCGTAACGATCGCTTGACGATTCGCGCAGAAAGCCGAAATCAAAATCAGTCGTGCCGCCGCCGAAGTCGAACACCGCGTAATAAATTTCGTCGTTGTCTTCCGGGTCGAAGCCGTATTCTTGCAAAGCCGTTATCGCATAAGCCGCAGCCTCGGACGCACCTTCACGCACGGAAAATTTTTTCATCACCGCCGCATTCGACAGCAACGCAGTCGGCAGAGATTTTTTCAAGCCGCGTTCAAAGCACCGCCGCATTTTATCTTTAATCTCGCGCTCATACGTCACGGGAAACGACAAAATGTAATTCAAAAAAATGTGCCGCTCCTGTTGCATGTTGTTGATGAAAAGTCCCAAATAGTACGCGTAAATTTCCAGCGGATTAATCTCGTCGTCGGCAAGCTCTGCGAACGGCGCAAGTTGCGTGATGAATTTTTTCTCGTCGCGGAGCATGAATTGAGTCTTTGAACCGCACCAATACTTCAAGTCCGTCAAGAACGAATAAAATTTTTCGGAGCCGCTCTTGGTCAAATTTTCAAAAGCCTCGTGCGAAACTTTCACGTCGTCCCAATTCGTGAACGGTCTGCCTTCGCGCCAATAATAAGCCGTCAAAAAATTTTCGATGTCGATGAATTGCAGGACGGTCGGATTTTCGTAATTGGCGGAAAGATTTATGCCGTCGCGATAAGAGCCGTTGCCGACTTGCAGCGGAATAATTTGCGAATGTTCGTTCTCGTAAACGACGACAGTGCGCGATGTGCCGAAGTCGATTGCCACGATGCCCGTTGAAACGTCGTCGACAGGATTTCTCGCGACAAAATTTTTGTCCAACGTGATTTCTTTGCCGCCCGCAGTGTCGAAGTCCCATAAATCCCAATGCCCGCGATTTGGATCGAACAAAATATTTTCGTCGTAAGGATCCAATCCGGCGCGTTGGTTGTCGCAATTCAGCAGGAAATTTTTTAGCCGCGCAGTGAAATTTTCATCCGGCTCACCGAGCGGCTTGATGTCTTCCACGTTAAAAATTTCCATGATGTCTTCCGAAACTCTCACGGCGTTTAAAATCTTTGTCATAGGTGCAAAACTCCTCTCGAAAATTTTTATGGCAATTCGCTTGAGACGATACCTTTTCCCGCTACTGTATGCTAAAATAATCGCGCGTGCAAATGAAATTTTCCCGCACATTTTAACAGGAAACGTCGCGTTTTTCATCTGCCGCAACAGATTCTTTCATGAGGTGATGATATGGCTGACACGCCGCAAATTTCCGTTATCGTGCCGATGTACAAGGTCGAACGATACATAAAACTTTGCATTGAAAGTATTTTGATGCAGACGTTCCAAGACTTTGAAATTATTTTGGTTGACGACGCCTCGCCCGATAATTGCGTTGAACTCTGTCAAAAACTTTACGGCGACATCGACAAAATTAAACTCGTGCGCCACGAAAAAAATCTTGGATTGGGCCCGGCACGCAATACCGGCATGAAACACGCCGTCGGAAAATATCTCTGCTTCGTGGACAGCTACGACATTATCTTTCCGAACGCGCTGGAAAAATTTTACACCGTTGCCGAAAAAAACAATGCGCAAGTCGTTCACGCGTCGGGCTGGTACAATCTTCTGCAGGACGAGCCGGAACCTAAGCAAGAAAATTTGCGTCTGCAGTGGGAACCGTATTCGCAGGAAGGTTTTTTGCAGGCGAATCCGATTTATCGTTTGGAAGAACATTGGCGCAAAAATCGGACGTGGTCAATGGCGTGGCTTTGTTTATGTCGACGCGACTTTATCGAGAAAATCAAGCTTGAATTTTTGCCAATCATTTCCGAGGACGAGCCGTTTAATCTGACGCTGTTCTGTTTTGCCGAACGTTATTACGTCATGCACGAGGCACTGTACATTTATCGCCGACGCAGTGATTCAATCATGAAAACTCAAGACGCCGAGAAATTTTCCAAAAGCATTCAGTCGTTGATGATTGGCGTTGCTTACGTTAAAAATTTGTTGGAGCGTCTGCCGCGATTCCAAAATTACGATTTGTGGCGCGAGAGCATGCTCAATGAATTTTTCACGCGATATATCAACAATCACACGGTGCATTATTACAAAGACTTGAAGTTGAGCGCGGAGCTTAATTCCGTCGTCAAAGACACGCTGGAAAAATTTTTCGGCAACGGCGCGGATTTCGTCAAATATTTTTTCAACGGCTATCATTTGTATCGTCGGCAAGCTGAAATGCTTATGCAAGAGCGACAAAATCTCATTCGGCAGCGTCAACCGGAAAATAATCTTGTGGCGATGTTCATCAGAGAGCAGCCCGCGCTTTTGGAGCTGATGAATTCAATTCGGTCTAAGGGCAAAAAAATTTTTCTCATGGGCACGCCGCGCCACGGCAACTTAGGCGACCAAGCGATAGTTCTGGGTGAACTGCACGTCCTGAAAAAAATTTTTCCCGGTCACAACGTCATTGAAATTCCCTACGACTATTTGATTGGCGAGCTCGGCGAATTTTTATGGGGACTCGGCTTGCAGAAACACATTCGTCGCGAAGACGTTATCTTTCTGCACGGCGGCAAGAGCGGCAATTTGTGGCTCAACGAGGAAAATCTTCGTCGCAAGCTGATTGAAAAGTTTCCGCAAAATAAAATCGTCGTCTTCCCGCAGAGCATTCACTTCACCGAAAACGATGCCGGACGCCGCGAACTTGCCGTCAGCCAAAAAATTTACAACGCCCATAAAAATTTGCACTTGATGACACGCGACGAGAACAGTTTTGCATTCGCGAAAAAATTTTTCCCGCAAGTCAACAATTATCTTTTGCCCGACAGCGCGACGGTTTTGCAGGGCATTATGGACGATGTTGACGTTGAGCGGCAAGGCGTATTGTTTATTCTTCGACGCGACAAGGAAAAAATTCGTGACGACGCCAAAATTCAACGCCTGCAAAATTATTTGACGGAGAAAAACATTCCGTTTGAAGTCACGGACACCGTTATTAATGAGCGCGTTACGGCTGACAATCGCGAAGAAAAAATCCGTGATGTTCTGTCAAAAATTCGTCGCAGTCGACTCGTCATCACCGACAGATTTCACGGCGTAATTTTCGCGGTCATCACTCGCACGCCCGTACTTGCCTTTAAATCATTCGACACGAAAATTTCTTCCGGCATAAAGTGGTTTAAAAATATTCCGTCGGTTTTTTACGGAGAGAATCAAGATTGGTCGGGCGTGAAAAATTTCATCGACAAATACTATTCGTTTCACAAGAAAAAGAATTCCGTCGCGTCGAGCCAAAAAATTGATAACGGCAGTCTCAAAGATTTCACTCGCGTGCTGAATAAAATTCTTCATGCTGAAAAGAAAGGTTAGTTCAATGTAATTATCAACTTCCTCGCGCTTGGCGAATACCGTTGACAATATCACATCTCGCCGCTTGACAGTCGACGCCGTAAAAATTTTCGGACGACAAATCATTTGCAAATACAGCGTTCAAGGCGATTGGCAAAAAATTTTTAACTTCGGTGTAGAATTCTTTATCGAGTACAGCGAAAATATTTCACGCACGCCGAAAGATATTGCCGTTATTCCGTTCTTGTGCAATGTTTTGTCGATTGCTTGGATTTTTGACGCGGAGATTGTCGTCGACGAATTGGATTATGATTTTTACAAACACGTGGCTGAAATTAAAGAAGGCTACATCAAAATGTACCCGCGCATAAAATTCGGCGGAAAGTTGACGGCAGGCGTATTAGTTCGTCACGATTATGAGGTCAGCGACAACACAGCGGCTTTTTTCAGCGGCGGAGCGGATTCTTTTGACACGTTGATTGCTCACGTCGAAGAACATCCCACGCTCGTCACGCTTTTAGGCTCGGACGTGAGATTGAACGACAGAAAAGGTTGGGAGCGCGTCAGTAGACATGCACTTGACACGGTGCAAAAATTCGGTTGTAAAAATTTGTTTATCGCGTCGTCGTTCCGTCTTTTTATCAATGAAGGACTTTTGCACGGCTTAGTTATGCCGCTCGCCAATGACGGTTGGTGGTCTGGTTTTCAACACGGCATCGGCATAATCAGCCACATCGCGCCCTACGTTTATCTGCACAAGCTCAAACGAATTTATATCGCGTCAAGTTACACGGCGAAATACAACGTTACTTGCGCGTCTGATCCGACGATTGATAATCACGTGCACATCGGCAAATGCGTGACGATTCACGACGGCTACGAATTCAGTCGGCAAGATAAAATTCGCAGGATTTGCGATTTCAAACGGCGGACAGGTTTGCCAATTCAATTACGAGTTTGTTGGAAGTCTTCCGGCGGAGAGAATTGTTGCGCCTGCGGGAAATGTTATCAAGCAATATGTCATATTTTGGCGGAGGGCGAAAATCCTGCCGACTTCGGTTTTCCGTCATACTCGTTAGAAAAATTGAGACAAGATTTTCAAAAGCCCGGCTTTATGAATCGTATTGTTATTAATCTTTGGCAAAACATTCAAGATCGTTTCCGAGAACATCCGAAAAACTTACCTGATGGATTGGCGTGGTTAATGGATATAAAATTTTCATGAGCAAAAATCTTTCGTCGCCTGAAAATTAATTCTTCGTTAAAAATCCCGCAGAGAGCCTTTTCGGCAAGCGTGCTCTCTTTTTTTTTGCGAACGTTTGTGATAAGCTGGTAAAAATTTTTTACGGCGGAAGTCGAAAAAATCAGCAGGGAGAATTTTTCATGGAGATGATTATCAAAGATGGCAAGACTTTACGGCGTCAAATCTTCGCTGTTGCAATTTTCTTCGGCATGGGCGCGACAGTTGGTCAAGCCGCCGCTCAATCGGAAGACAGCTCGCCGACGAACGATATTTTTTTGACGGAAGACGACGCCGTTGCAATTCGCGTTGACGGTTGGAAAAATTACGTCAACATTCTGCGCGGGCAAACAATTCGTTCGGACGGTCTGAACGGCAAAGGACTTTTGATTTTGCAAGGAAACGGTCACACGGTCACAATCGACGGAAAAATTTTCGCGGCGGGCAATGCTGTCGAATTCAACGCGGAGCCGAGTAATTTTCCGCTCGTCAACGATTTTAATTTGTCCGGCACGATTCACGGCAACAACGCGATTTATATCGGCAAAAATTCTTTCGTGCGAGACATCAACATCAACGCGGGCGCGGAAATTTTCGGCAACATCGTTTCGGATTGGAACATCGCAAATCGTTTGAATCCGCTCACGCCGAACGACACGACTCAAATCGAATTCGACGGCAAACTTTACGACGCGGTGCAGTTCAATCCCGAACTCGTGACGAATTTAAATTTCAACGCTGACTTGAGCTATGACGGCAACATTTTCGGCGCGAAGAGTCTCAACATGCGAATCAACGGCGGCACGCTGAATTTTTCCGGCATGGCTAATGTTGTCGGTGTCACTGTCAATGATGCGGCAAAGCTTTTCGGCGGAACGTTCACGCTAAACGGCGGGCAATTTGTCAATCACGGGACAATCGGCGCGTATTCGCCTGACACGAATCTTATCATCAACGGCGATTTAATTTCCGACGGCTTTTTGCAGAAACGCAGCGGCGGAACTTCAGGCACGATTATCGTTCACGGCGCGGCGAATGTTGAAGGCTCCACCGTCACGACGGACACGCTGCTACCGAATGAAACGGCGACCGTTTTAATCGCGGACTCGATAAGCGGCAACATCAAAAATCCCACGGGCAATCCCGTTCCAATTTCCGCGCTGCTCAACGCTGCCGGCGAAATTGTCGGCAACACTTTGACCGTCACGACTTATCCTGCAAACAATCTCGACGCGTTGACTTCGCAAGAGGCTCAAACTCTCGACGCGATGAACAACATGCGCGAAACTCTCGACGACGTTCAGCAGGAAGAATTGCGCACTCTTTACAATCTTGAACCGACCGAAGCCAAGAAAACTTTGACGCAAATCAGCGGCAACGACTCCGCACAAATTATGAGCGTCGCGCAACAGAGTACAGCCGTCGACAAAATGATCGCCGACCGAATCACGAAAATTTTCATGCCGGATTATATCGACTTGAACGTCAGCCCGATGAATTTTGCCGATGACAACGACGCGCCCGAAATTTCCGTCAAGGTCAAAGTTCCGCGTCACGAAAATAATTTTTGGCTCAACTACATGAAAAATTGGGGCACTCTGCGCGGCGGCACGGATTATCACGGCACGGCGATTATCGGCGGCTACGATCGACCTTTCGGCAAAAAATGGCGCGGCGGAATTTTCGCGACGTACGGAACAATCGGCTACGGTGCGGAATCTTCGCGGGCAACTGTTCACGATACGCGGCTTGGTCTCTACGCAGGCTGGCACAATCGGCAGAGCGACGTTTATCTTTACGTCAACGGCGGACAACTTCGCAACTCACTGCATCGCGGAATTTCATCGCTCGGACTTTCGACGAACGCAAATTATCACGGGCACATTGTCGAAATCGGCGGCGAATACAAATACGATCTTCAGCCTCGTCGTAAGTGGCACGTTGCACCGTTTATCAATGTTCAGGCGTCGTATTTGCGGCAGAACAGTTACAATGAGCGCGGCGCAGGAATTTACAATCAGCACGTTGCCGCCAACAGCAACACTTATCTCGCGGCGCAAGTCGGACTGGATTTGAAACGTTATTATCGGCGCGGAATTTTCGGAGCACGTTTCGGCGTCAAGCACGGTTTCACGGGCGCGGATCCCGAATTGCAAATCAGCTACGAAGGCGACACTTCACGCAGTTATCGGCTCCGTCAAAAGCGCGACAAAACTCATTTCGTGTTCAGCGTGCGCGGCGAAAATGAATTTGCTCGCGGTTGGTTTATCGGCGGCGAAACTGAACTTCAGCTTGGCGAAAACGACAGAGACGTTACCGCAACCGTAATGCTTAGGAGGATTTGGTAAATGGCAGAAAAAATTTTTATCGTGGAAGACGAACGATCGATAGCTCGACTTTTACAATTGACACTCGAACGCGAAGGATTCAGGACGGCGATTGAACCGAACGGTCGGCGCGCTTACGAACGAATTCTTCAAGAGAAATACGATTTAATTTTGCTCGACGTGATGTTGCCGGAAATGGACGGCATGGAAATTTGCAAACGTGTTCGCGAAGTCAGCGACGTTCCGATAATCATGTTGACTGCCCGCGATGAAGTTCTCGACAAAGTTACAGGGCTCGACCTCGGCGCGAATGACTACGTGACGAAACCTTTTGACGCTCTCGAATTGCTCGCAAGGATTCGCGGAACGATTCGCCGGCACAAAGAACGCGTGCGCGGTTTGGAAGAAACTCGTTACGTCGTCAAGAACATGATTCTTTATCCCGAACGCTACGAAGTCACCGTTAATGGTCAGCCCGTCAATCTCACGCACAAGGAATATGAATTGCTCAAATATCTCGTGGAGAACAAGCGCAACGTCCTAAGCCGCGATCAGATTTTGCAAAAAGTTTGGGGCTACGACTACATTGGCGACACGAATGTTGTTGACGTTTACATCAGCTATCTGCGCACGAAAATTGATGACAAGTTCGGCGAAAAATATATCTACACAACCAGAGGCGTCGGCTATGCAATTAGAGATTAGAGGACGAAAATTGGTGCGCAGAACTTACGGGCAGACATCAGATAATTTCGTTCGCCAACAAAGATTTGTAAACGACGTGTCGCACGAATTGCGTACACCGTTGACGATTATTCGCGGCTACGTCGATATTCTCGAACGCTACGGCGCAGACGACCCGGAACTTTTCCGCGAGGCAGTCTCGTCTATAAAAACGTCCGCGCAGAACATGCAGAGCCTTGTCGAAAATTTATTGTTCTTCGCCCGCGCAGATCAAGACAATCAGCCGATGATAAAGGTGCCCGTCGATTTGGACGAGCTGCTGAAAAATTTCGTGGAAGCTTATCGTTCGCCGCGCGTGCACATCACGAAACTTGCACCGTGCAAAATTTTGGCGGACGCGGAATTTTTAAAGCGAATGTTCACGGCATTTCTTGAAAACGCGTTGCAATACTCTGCGCCCGATAAGCCCGTAATGATTGAGTTGACGACTTCGGACGACGCAGCGATTATCAGATTCATTGACAGCGGCATCGGCATTTCGGCGGAAGACTGCGGAAAAATTTTCGACAGATTTTATCGGTCGGACAAGGCGCGCACCAAACTTGAGAACAATAAAAATTCCGTCGGGCTCGGCTTGTCAATCGCGAAGTGGATCGCTGACCGTCACGACATAGAAATTTCCGTCGACAGCACGCCCGGCAAAGGTTCCGTCTTCACGCTGACGATACCGACAATTTGACCGGAAAAAAAATTTAACGACCATCGCGAAAAACGGTGGTCGTTTATTTTATGGAAAGTGTTCGTCGTCGTGATGATTACTCGTCGTCGGAAGTGGTCTCGTCATTGGAAGCGGTCTCGTCGTCGTCAGCAGACTCTTGCTCTTCCGGCGGACGATAATCCTTGCCTGCTTCCAGTCCGGCGAATCGATAGGCGAAAATGTATTCCTTCGGCTTGTAAATGATGTTCGTGACGCCGCGCACTTTGTATTGGAAATTTCTTTCGGCGTCGGGATCGTCCATGTTGTCGCGATATTCGATGAGCAACGTTAGCATTGTATCGAACGGAATTTTTTTCTTGCCGTTGCCGAGCAGATTATCAAACGCCATGAACTCGACCAGGTCAACGAATTTTTTCTCAAGCTCAAGATATTTTGTAACCTTTTCGGCGGGAGCACCTTGTTCCTTGAGCGCGGCATAACCTTCGCGCCACTCGAACAAAAGCTTGATGGCGTTGGCAATGCGTTCTTTATTGGATTCGTAAAATTTCGCACGACGCGCAACGCCGCTGGCACTGAAAGTAACCGCATCGACCATATCGACAAACGGCACGCGATTTTCACAACGAAGCTCATCATCGGGATTGGTCAGATAAGAAACGAAGTCCATCATCTCGTATTTTGCCTTCATGTGTTCGGCGTGCATTTTCATCGCGAAAAGGTTATCGTTGACTCTGCCCATGCCGTGACTGAACATGCGGAAGAAAAGTTTCTGTTGCGCCTCGAAGAGCTGATTCTCTTCGTCGGTGAAAATTTCGCGCGGCTGATATTCTTCATTGAGCGGCGCAGTCAAATTCCGCAGTTCGGCCAAAAGTTCTCTGTGGCTTAGCCCGTAAGCGTTCATGAGTTTGAAAGCTCTGGTCGAAAGCTTGTTCATTGCCTGCCAATAACGCGCGGCGGAAGTGTCGGGATAATCAAACTTGAGCTCCTGCAAAACCGCCCAGCTGTCCGTGTTGAAAACCAATTTAGGTCTGGTTTCGTTGAACTGCTTTTTCGTCATGCCCATGCGATAATCTTTGATGAACGCGTTGCCCGAAGCGATTGCCGCATGATAAACCGCACGTGTTGCCGCGTTGAGACCGTCGCCGCTTGAAGGTTGAGTGCCGCCTTGAGCACTTTGAGCTGCTTCTTCCGCTTCATATTCTTTGATAAGTTCGTCCTCGTCGATTTGGTCGGACTTCTTCTTTTTCTTCTTCTTCTTCTTTTTGGCAGGTGCAGGAGTTTGTTCAGCGGGTGCTGCGGACGGTGCAGGTTGAGCAGGTTCTTGAACGACGGGCGCAGGTTCGGGCTTGGGCTCGGGTTCCGGTACAGGCTCGGGTTCGGGCGGCGCAGTGTATTTTGCCTTCAAAAAGTTGTACGTGTCTTCGGTGACCGCGCTGAGTCGATTGCCTACCTTGATGCCTTGTTCCGTCAAGAATGCGATGATTTCTTTTTCGTCGCGCTCGAATTCCTTTGCGATTTGATAAATTCTCTTTGCTGCCATAGATAATCACACTCCCAATAAAAAAATTTTTATTTTGCTCGCCGAAGTTTCTCAAGCTTGGCGAAAACATCTGCGCGGACTTTCTCACGTTGACGATAAAAATTTCATCGTGCTCGGCGAAAACATCTGCGCGGACTTTCTCACGTTGACGATAAAAATTTCATCGTGCTCGCCGAAGTTTCTCAAGCTTGGCGAAAACATCTGCGCCGATTCTGTCGCCGACTTCGTTGCGTTTAACGGGCAAAGTCACGTTGCCGAGATATTCCTTGCGCAAATGTTGCTTGGCTCGTTTGATTGCGCGATAGAATTCCGTTGACGGGTGACGATATGCGCCTGCACCGAGTATGACAGTTTCAATCGTCGCATCGGAGCTGACAACGTGCACTTCGCGATTTTTTCGGACTTGCTCATAAGAAAGCCGCTCAATGACGCTGTCCGCCGACATATTGAATGCGCTGTAAATCACGCGAAAAAAATCATCGTAATTTTCAACGCGTTCATCTTCTTCGCTGCGTGCGGCATCGAAGACCAGAGTTATCTCAAAATTTTCATACGCGCCGTATTCGTGCAGACTGCGAATCAGAAATTCACGCGCCGTCGCCAAATCGTCGGTGTTAATCTCTTGCCAAACGTGAATCAGATTGTAGCCGTCAACCAGGTAATGCGGTCGCTTCTTTGTCATTGTGAACGTTCTCGCTGTGAAAAAATTTCGTACATGAGCACTGCGCCTGCCGCCGAGGCATTGAGCGAATTGATTTTGCCTACCATCGGAATTTTTATCAGCACATCGCAATTTTCTCGCGTCAATCGTCTCATGCCGTGACCTTCAGAGCCGATAACCAAAACAATGCCGCCGGAAAGTTGAGCCTGCTTGAAGTCGATTTCCGCGCTCACATCGGAGCCGACGATTTTCAATCCGAGTCCGCGCAGATATTTGAGAGTTTGAGCGACGTTGGTGACTTGAGCGACTTTGACATATTGAGCCGCGCCCGCCGAAGTTTTGAAAACCGTTGCGTTGAGCTGAACAGAGCGACGTTTGGGAATTATCACGCCGTGCACGCCGACAGCCTCTGCCGTGCGAAGAATCGCGCCGAAATTTTGCGGGTCTTCCAATTCGTCAAGCAGAATCAAAAACGGTAACTCATTTCGACTCGCGGCAAGTTCCAGAATTTCTTCGACCGTCGAATAATCCGTAGCCGCCGCCAGAGCCGCAACGCCTTGATGACGCCCGCCGCAGAGTTTGTCGAGTTTGTCACGCTTTATGGATTCTACAACAACGCCCGCAGTTTTGGCAAGCGCGAAAATTTTTTGTATGGAGCCGTCGCGACTGCCCTCGGCGATGAAAATTTTGTTGACGCTGTGTCCCGACTTCAACAGCTCGATGACGGCATTGCGCCCGAAAATTAAATTGTCGTCCAAAGTTCAAGCCTCCGAAATTTTTTTGCTAAACGTTTTTATCGGCGTCGGGGTAACGATTAGTTCCTGTTCAATGTGCGCAGGCGTCAAGGCAAATGAATTTGAATAATTAATCGCGCCGTCACGAACGATTGAACTAAGTTGATTATCGATTCCTAGTTCCTCGTCCCCGGTGCCTATGTAATTGTCTTCGTCGTCCAGGAACCACATATCGTCGTTGGCGTTGGCGGAAAAAATTTTTGACGTGCGACCGTTGTCGTCGTAGTAAGTCACAGTTTTTCCGGCAGCACCGTCGACGCTGATTTTGCCGTTGCCGACAGTTAAAATAACCGTGTCGCCTTTGACGCCGGCAGTTGCCGCGCCGGATTTAATGCTGATAATGTCGTCCGCGCCGAAGTTGTAAATAATATCGTTGCCGTCGCCTTTTGCGTAAACGAAAACGTCCGCCTTGTCGCCGCCTTGCAACGTGTCATCGCCCGCGCCGCCAATCAAAGTATTTTTCCCGGAGCCGCCGATAATTTTGTTCGCCAATTTGTTGCCGCTGATTTTGATGTCGTGAGTGACAGCCGAGCCGTCGATATTGCGCCGATTATCGAAGTTTGCCACGTCGAACGAATCTTTCCAATATCTCGCCGCGATTCGGACTTGCTCGGTGTCGTCAAAGGTGACAGCTTGTTTGCCGTTGATGAAGTCGTGTTCGATGCCGTTCTCAAAATATGTGACGCCGATTTTGTCTTGATGAGCATCGCGGAGCGTGACAGAGCCGTTGCCGACCTTCAAGACAACATCGCTGTATTTTTTCGCCGCAGTGACCGCCGAATCGC
>CAMNPA010000010.1 GCA_946547205.1 uncultured Selenomonadales bacterium
ATGCATTGGCACATTCACAAGAACGGCGCAGAAAATTTCCGTGACGCAAAAAATCTCGGCGCGAATCGAATTGAGGCGGCTGTTGCAATCGGCACTGATCCTGTCGTCACTTACGCCGCGACTGCTCCACTTCCGCGCGATGTCGATGAAATGGTTTTCGCGGGCTTTTTACGCAAAAAATCCGTTGAGCTGACCAAATGCAAGACCGTTGACCTTGAAGTTCCCGCGACTGCCGAAATTATTTTGGAAGGCTACGTTGCGACCGACGAATTGCGCCGCGAAGGACCTTTCGGCGACCACACCGGCTATTATTCGCTCGCTGATGATTATCCCGTTTTTCACGTCACATGTATCACGCACCGCAAGAATCCGATTTATTTCGCGACCGTCGTTGGGAAGCCGCCGATGGAAGATTGTTACATGGCGAAGGCGACCGAAAGAATTTTCCTGCCGCTGCTGCAACAGCTCCTGCCCGAAATTATCGATATTAACATGCCGCTTGAAGGCGTCTTCCACGACTGCGTTATCGTCTCAATAAAAAAACAATTCCCGATGCACGCGAGAAAAGTTATGCACGCGCTTTGGGGACTCGGACAGATGATGAACGTCAAAATGATTATCGTCGTTGATTCGCATGTCAACGTTCAGGATTTGAGCGAAGTTGCCTGGCGCGTTTTCAACAACATTGACGCCGAACACGACTTGGAGATTGTTCACGGGCCGCTTGACGTTTTGGATCACTCTTCGCCTTATGCAAAGTGGGGCGCGAAACTCGGCATTGACGCGACAAAAACTTGGGCGCAAGAAGGTCACGTTCGCGATTGGCCCGACGAAATTCAGATGTCGCCCGAAGTCAAAGCTCGCGTGGATAATTTGTGGTCGTCGCTCGATTTGGATTGAGCAATTAATTAAATCGCCGTGAATAATTACGTTACCATTTATCCTTATCATGCACCGTAATCAATCGTTTCGTTCAAATTCCACAAACGATTGACGAGGTGACATTTTGAGCAAATTTTTTATCAATCATCCGATACCCGCGATTGTCTTATCGATAATTTTGACGTTGAGCGGAGTATTGGCGGCTTTACGTTTGCCAATCGCCGAATATCCCGACATTGCTCCGCCGACTGTTTTTGTCTCGACAAGTTATATCGGCGCGGATACTTCGGTCGTTAACAACACGGTCGCGCAAATCATTGAAGAAGCGGTAAACGGCGCGGGCGATATTGACTTCATGCACTCGACAGTTGACGCAAGCGGCAATTACGAGTTGACGATTGTCTTCAAGCTCGGCGTTGACATTGACACCGCTGCCGTCCGCGTGCAAAATAAAATTTCTTCCGTTATCGGCGATTTGCCCGCTCAAGTTCAATCGCAAGGCGTGATTGTCAGTAAGAATACTCCCGAATCGGTTTTCATGTTCGATTTAATTTCGCCGAACGGGACTTACGACAGCATGTTCATGAAAAATTATGCGACGGTTTATCTTGTCGACAAAATCAAGCGCGTTGACGGCGTGGGCAAAGTGACTTCTTACGACGGCGACTACTCAATGCGCATTTGGCTCAATCCCGATAAACTTGCTGAACTCGCTTTGACGGTCGCTGATGTTGAATCTGCGCTCAAGGAGCAGAATGTTCAAGCGGCAGTCGGTTCACTCGGAAAAATGCCGACGAATAATTTTCAGGAACGAGAATTTATCGGACGCTCAACAAATCGCAAGGAGACCGTTAAAGATTTTGAAAACATTGTCGTCAAAACTTCGGGCGGCTCATTTGTTCGCGTGAAAGATTTTGCCCGCGTTGAAGTCGGCGTGCGAAATATGGATTCTGTTTCTTTTCAAGACGGACACGAGACGGCAACTTTTTCCGTTCTGTTGACCAACGACGCCAATACGCTTGAAACAATTTCCGCAGTGAAAAAAATTTTGGCTCAGGCGGCTGAAGACTTCCCGCCCGACATGAAAATTTCAATTTCGATGGACGCGACGCGCTTTATCAAAGAATCACTGTCTGAAGTTTCGCGCACGTTCTTTGAGGCGTTGTTGCTCGTCGTGATAATCGTGTGGCTGTTCCTGCAAAATTTTCGCGCAACGTTAATCGCGCTGCTTGCAATTCCCGTGTCAATAGTGGCGACGTTCGCAATCTTCCCGCTCGTCAACTTTTCAATCAACACGCTGACATTGTTCGCGCTGATTTTGGTAATCGGTTTGGTTGTTGACGATGCAATTGTCGTGATTGAAATCGTCGAGAAAAAACTTGAACGCGGTTTGGAAGTCAAGGCGGCGACGCTTGAGGCAATGCAAGAAATTCAAGCTCCGATAATCGCGATAGCTTGCGTGTTGGCGGCAGTATTTATTCCTGCGGCGTTCCTTGAAGGCGTGACGGGCGAATCGGCAATTCGCGCTGACAATCGTCGTGTCAATGTTTTTTTCGACAATCGTTGCGTTGACTTTGACGCCTGCACTTTGCGTGTTAATTTTGCGTCGTCGCGAGAAAAAATCTTCGTCACTCTTCGACAAGCTCCAATGCAATTTCCAAAGTCTGCTTGAAATTTTTATGCGGCGAAAAATTTTGGCGGTGACGATTTTAATTGCGGTGACAATTTGCACGGGCTTGCTGTATAAAATTTTGCCGAGCGAATACATTCCCGACGAGGACAAAGGAAATTTTTTCGCGGCGGTTAATTTGCCGGAAGGTACGTCGATGAACAGAACGATTGAGACGCTGAATAAATTTTCCGTCGCGCTCAAAGAAATTGACGCCGTGGAAAATATTTCGTGCATTGCGGGCATTGATATGTTAGGCGGCGGCATGAGTTCAAGCGGCGGATCAATTTACGGCATTTTAAAAGATTGGAATGATCGCGACAAAAGTCTCAACGAAATTTTGACGAAGGTCGAAGAAGTTGCGGCGAGTGTCATTCCCGAAGCAAAAATTTTCGCGATGGGTTCAGGTTCTTTGCCCGGCATGGAGTCGGTCGGAGCAATTTCAATGCGTTTGCTTGACGTTAAAAATCACAGCGATGCAGAACTTGCCGAGCTTGCAAAAAAGATTGAACTTGCCGCCAATGCCCGCGCAGAACTTGAAGGAGTCACTCAAAATTTCAGCGTGTCAAAGCCGCATGTTGATATTCGCGTCGATGAGGACAAGGCTAAATTTCTCAACGTGAATCTCGACGATATTTACTCAACTTTGCGCGTGAATTTGGGCGGCGACGAGGTCAACGACTTCACAAGCTTTGGGCACGTTTATAAAGTCGTTCTGCAAGCGGAAACGAATTACAGGAATTCAATCGACGCGGCTAAATTTCTCTTCGTCCGCAATTCAAAAGGCAAACTCGTTCCGCTTGACACGTTGATAACTTTGACGCAGACGACAGGAGCTGCGCAAATTTCCAGATATAACGGCGTGCGATGCGTGAACTTTGACGCAAATATTGGCGAAGGTTTTTCGACATCTCAAGCACTCGACGCATTGGAAACAGTCGTTGAAGAAGTCGCGCCGAACACTTTTCAAATTGAGTGGGCGGAAAAAAGTCGTCAAGAAAAATTGGCGCAAAGCTCTGTCGCGAAAATTTTTGCCTTGTCGATGACGTTCGTATTCTTGTGCTTGGTCGCGCTTTACGAGTCGTGGAAAATTCCGTTCGCAGTGCTTTTGAGCGTGCCGACGGGAATTTTCGGCGCACTTTTGGCGGAAGTCGTCACGGGCAATTTGGCAAGCGTTTACATGCAAATCGGAATTTTGGTTTTGATTGGACTGGCGGCGAAGAACGCGATATTGATTGTCGAATTTGCAAAAGTCAGAGTTGAAGGCGGTCAAGAAATTTCGCGGGCTGCAACATTCGCGGCAACGGAGAGACTTCGCCCGATATTGATGACTTCGTTGGCGTTTATCGCGGCGTGCATTCCTTTGGCAATGGCTTCGGGCGCAGGCTCGGCGGCAAGAAATTCTATGGGCGCGGCAGTTGTCGGCGGAATGTTTTTCGCGACGATGTTCGGAATTTTTGTCGTGCCGATTTTGTTCACGTTGATTGAGCGGAAAAATTTTTTTGGAGGCGATTGAAATGTTTGCAAAAAATTTGCGGCGCATGGACTACAATCCTTGCGGCGAACTGACGGGCATTGAACGTGAACTTTGCGACGAGGCGGCTAAAAATTTTTACAACCTGCCGTTCACGGAAGTAATGCGGGCAATTTCTATCAAAGCTCTTGCCGAAACGAATCACGAGAAAAATTTTCGGAACGTCGACGCGTTGGAGCATTGGGCAGCTTACAATCCGAGTGACGATGAGCGACGGGCGACTTTGAATTTTGACACGTTCACGCCGCTTGAAACCGGGCTCGCGAAATATTTTGCGCACGTTTTATTTGAGAATCGATACAACATTCACTTCAACGCGCTTGCCGATTATTGCCGCACGCTTGACGAAAAAAATTTTCCCGCCGCATTGACGACTGCAGAACTTGAACGCAAAATAAATTCTCTGGCGCAATCGGCAAATCATTCGTCGCGGGTCAATTCGCTGATTGAAGAGCTGTGGAATTTTCTCGCGGCTGCGAAATAAAAATTTCCTGCAAACAAAAAGTCTCTCTGCCAAATGACGGAGAGACTTTTTTTTTCGTGACGAGCAAAAAAATTATTTGCGGAGATTCAACTTCGCGAGAATTTCGCGGTAACGATTGATGTCTTTTTTGTTGAGGTAGCTCAACAGGCGGCGACGTTGTCCGACCATTTTCAACAGCCCGCGGCGTGAATGATGATCCTTTTTGTGCTCTTTAAGATGTTCGGTCAAGTAAGAGATGCGCGCCGTCAAAAGTGCGATTTGAACTTCGGGCGAGCCGGTGTCGCCTTCGTGCACTGCGAATTTTTCCATAATCTCCTGTTTTGCTTGCTTGTCTAACATTTCGTTTCCTCCTGCGTTGAAAATTTTTCCTGCAACGAAGTCCGCGCCGGAGTGTCGACAAACTGCGTTGCGGTTGAAGTTAATGCAGTCTAACACAAGAGTTTTTTTGCGTCAAGCGGCGACAACTGCGGGCGTGAAAAATTTTTCGCGACGATTGACAGCGATAAAAATGTTGTGTTAGACTTTGCAAGCTGTTAAGGCGTTCCTCTGCGTGCGGCACGAACGTCGAACGAAAATTTTTTGAGGAGGTGTGGAGCGGCTCCTCTTTGCCGCGCACTCATGAATATTATTGAACTTATTGAACGCGAACAACTCCGCGAAAACATTCCGGACTTTGCACCGGGCGACACCGTCCGCGTCCATGCAAAAATCGTCGAAGGCAACCGCGAACGTATTCAGATTTTTGAAGGCGTCGTTATCGCTCGTCAAGGCAGCGGCTTGCGCGAAATGTTCACCGTCCGCAGAATTTCTTACGGCGTCGGCGTCGAACGCATGTTCCCTGTGCATTCTCCGCGTGTCGAAAAAATTCAAGTCGTCCGTCGCGGTGCAGTTCGTCGCGCGAAATTGTACTATCTTCGCAAACTCACGGGCAAGGCGGCTCGCATTAAGGAAAAGAAACAGAAATAATTTGACCGAAAAATTTTCACGTCGTGCAAAAACTGCGCGGCGTTTTTTTATAGGAACAGCATTATCAACGCGCCGATGAACAATACCACGCTGAAACTGTGCAAGGCGTTCTGGACTGCGCGATTGTGCTTGCCGAAGAGTGCTCCGATTAGCGGGCGCAATAAAAATGTCAGCAACGCGGTCGAAAGAAAAAACAGCGGCTTGTCGAATTCGGCGACGCTGTAAATCAGCATGACCGCTGAAATTACCACGCCGCTTGCTTCCGCGTGTGAAAGTGACCGTTTAATTTTCGGCGCGTCAAAATTTTCGTCACTGCGAACGGCTCGCTTGCTGTGAAAAGTTTTCGGGCGCGGCGAATCGGCAGGCTTAATTTTTTCGTCAACGGCACTCGTCGGCTCAATGGAAAGTTCTTTCGCGTAAGAATCTTCCGCGTCGTCCGGCTCAACCGAATAAATTTCGTCGTCGTTAGAAATATTTTTATTCATTTTGCTCCTTACATGAACAGAACGCTTGCGGCACGATTAAATATTTTTCCGACCGAATCAAAGCTCTGAACAAAAATTCCGTGATGCCTTTGTCAAAATTTATTTCGTTCCCAATCAAAAGTTCGCGGCGGAAAATTTTCGTGTCGAGGCGTTCACTAAATTTATTTTGCGACCAAAGTAAAGCGCGAGTTTGTTTCAGCTCGTCCAAGAAAGTTTGTTGCCCGTTGTTGAATAAAATCTTGTCGTCTTGAACAATTTTTCCATCCGATTGAAAATGTCCGGCGAAATGAATCACATCCGCCGAATTCAACGACTGCGCGACAATCTCAAGCGCATTGCCTGCAAGAATCGAATCGGCGTCCTTGAACAGAACATAATCGCCCGCCGCCTTGCGCAAGCCGAGATTGAACGCGTCGTTGATATTGCCGCCGGGATAGTTTATGACGTGAAAATTTGTCGGAAGTGTCGGCAGTTGAACACGTGCGCCAACGTTGATGATAATCAGCTCGAAGTCCGCGAATCTCTGCACGAAAAAATTATTCAGGCACTCGTTTAGCTTGTCGGCATTTTTCAAAAGCACAATGACGGAAAGAACGGGCCGGCTGTCCGCGTCCGCACGAATCAATTTGTCAAGCAGCGCGGGATAACGTTCAATGACTTGCTTAAGCTGAACGTCGTTGCCGTTTTTATTTTTAGCCCACAGAGTTTCTTCGCCGCGTTGCATGTCAATATCGTCATAAATCAAATATCGCTGCCCCTTGGACGGAATTTTAATCTTCGTGCCGTTGAGGACAGCCATTGCCCAAAACCAAATGTCGTCTGCATTCGGCGAAACTTCCATGAAAATATCGCGCCGCAAAATATCTTCGTGCAAAAATTTTTTCTTATACAGCACGCCGCCCGCACCCGTGAAAAAATTTTCGTAACAGGGCGTGAAAGATTTTTCCGCCATAATCCATTTGAGGTAAGGAAAAAGATTTCCCTGCGCGTCCAGACGAATTCTGTGCGCACGATGAGCGATAAGACAATCGGGCGACTTCAAATGCTCGTCGTAAAGAATCTTGAGCCAATCGGGACGATAAAAAATGTCGTCGTCCGCCGTGACAATGATGTCGTCGGGATATTTTTCCAGCGCGGGAATCAATTTCTTATACGGGCGCAAATTTTCGCACCAATCAATCGTCAAACCGAAATTTCTAAGCTCCAACAAATCTTGCGGCAAATTTTCTTCACGTTGCGGAAAAGAATCCTCGTCGAGCCACAAAATCAACTTGTCCGGCGCAAAAGTCTGATTGAGCAGCGAATAAATCGTATACTTCACGTCGTTGATTCGCGGCTTATAGGACGTGAACGACACGATAATTTTTTCGGCACGCGGCGAATTATTGAGCCCGATGAATTTTTTCGCGGCAATCAATTCGTCGATCTCCGTTTTGTCAATTCCGTTCAATCCGAATTTTTTAATCAGCTTCATGAATTTTCTCCTCCGTAAAATTTTTCAATCGCCTCAACCAAACCTTCAATCGTGAATTTTTCGGCGACAACAGCGGGCGTCACGCCGAAATTTTTTAACGTCTGCGCGGTTATCGGTCCGATTGCGGCGGTCGGAATTTTCGGCACACCGTAAGCCGCGACAAAATTTTTCACGGTCGATGAGCTTGTGAACGTTATCAAATCCAACGCGTCGAAGTCAATCTGCGCGGGCGATTCGGAAATGGTTTTGTAAGCGGGCACAACGACGACTTCCGCGCCGAAATTTTTCAACGTGTCGGGCAAAACGTCGCGAGCAGTTTCAGCCCTTGCAAGTAAGATTTTCTTACCCGCAACGAAATTTTTCAGCGAATCAGCCAAACTTTCAGCGACAAAATCTTTCGGCACAACATCAGCGATAATTCTGACGCTTGAAAGTTTTTCCGCCGTCGCCGAGCCGATTGCCGCAACTTTATTCAAACTTCGCGCATCGAGTCCGTGAATTTTCAGCCGCTCAAAGAATTTTTCAACGCCGTTCGCACTCGTGAAGATTGTCCAATCAAAATCACGCAAAATTTTTATCGCCGCGTCAAGCTGACTGAAATTGTCTGACGGTGCGGCGATTTTTATTGTCGGAGCTTCGATTATTTCAGCACCTAAATTTTTCAACGCACTTGAGAGTTTCGACGCCTGATTTCGCGCACGAGTCACCAAAATTTTTTTTCCGAACAGCGGACGCGTTTCAAACCATTTGAGTTGTTCGCGCAGGTTGACGACTTCGCCGACGATGAAGATTGCGGGCGGTAAAATTTTTTTGTGCGGAGCTTCGGCAAGCGTCGTCACGATTGTTTCTTGCGAATTTTTTGTGCCCCAACGTATTAATGCCGCAGGAGTTTCGGGATTTCGACCGTTTTCTATCAGTTTCGCGACGATTTGCGGCAAATTCGCCACGCCCATCAAAAAAATCAGCGTATCGACCGCCGTAGAAATTTTTTCCCATTTTATTGACGATTCGGGCTTATTTGGGTCTTCGTGCCCTGTTATTACCGCAAAATTCGTTGCAATTCCGCGATGCGTGACGGGAATTCCTGCGTATGCCGGAACTGCGATTGCGCTCGTGACGCCGGGAACAATTTCAAATTCCAAGCCGTTTTCTCGCAGATAAAGTGCCTCTTCGCCGCCGCGTCCGAATACAAATGGATCGCCGCCTTTGAGCCGCACGACAATTTTACTTTTTCGCGCCTCATCGACCAACAATTGATTGATTTCCGACTGTTTAAGCGTGTGACGACCTGATTCTTTGCCGACGTAGATTTTTTTCGCGTCCGCGCAGAAACTCAAGATAGAGTCGTCAGCCAAACGGTCATAAATGACAACTTCGGCATTTTTTAGCACTTTTTGGGCTTTTATCGTCAATAAATCGCTGTCGCCCGGTCCCGCGCCGATAAGATAAACCATTTGATTACCTCCGAAAATTATTGTCTGATTCGGTTGCCGCGTTCGAGAATTGCGGAAAAAATCGGTTCTCCGCCGCATAAATCCGCTATCATGAACGCCACGCCCGATATTACGATTAATCCGACTAAATGCGAGAATTGTCCCGTCATCTCCAAAATCAAAATGCTGCCTGTCACGGGTGATTTGATTACTGCCGCGAAAAATGCCGCCATGCCGAAAATTATAAACAAAGTCGTCCAATCTGCCGTGAAAATGTGCAGTGAATTGCCGATTTTGGCGAAAACGTTGCCGATTAATGCTCCGATTGTCAGCACGGGCAAGAATAATCCGCCGGGCGCATTGGTGCCGAAACAAATCAGCGTATAAACGAGTTTTCCGAGCAAAAAGACCGCTAAAATCTCCAAATCTATGTGCGTGATTAAAATTTCGTCGACTAGAACATTTCCACAGCCCAAAATTTTCGGAATTTCGACGCCGATTGGTATCGCGAGCAATAACGGGATTGCGAATCGTCGCGTGCCGAAAATTTTTAGTTTGTCGTAGAGGTTCAGCGAGAAAATCAATGATTTGGAGAAAAACGCGCCGATTATCCCGCAAAATGCCGCCAGAATCATGAACAACGCGAAAAATTTCACGGGTGCGGCTGACAAATTCGCGAGCATTTCGAGTGTCGGCATTGTCGCAACGGTCGGCATATGCAGTGGTGTTGCGGTTATCGTTTCAAAGACAGGTCGCACGCCGAAGACCATTTTCACGATAAATGACGCGATTACTGACGCCGTGACCGACGCGATTAAAATTTCCGGCGAAAATCTCTTGCGCAATTCTTCAATGCAGAAAATCACGCCTGCTAATGGTGCGTTGAAAATTGCCGCCAAACCTGCTCCTGCGCCCGCCGTAAGCAAAAAATTTCCTTCAACTGCCTCGTGATGCGAATTTTTGGCGTAAATTAATCGCGTGAAAAAATTCCCGACTGCCGCTCCGAATTGCACGCTGATTCCGGCTCGTCCCAAGCTCATTCCCGCTCCGATTGCCGCGACCGTCGCGAAAAATTTCACAGCAAGTAAGCGCAACGGCTTAAAAATCTGCGTTTTTCCCTGCAAAATGCCCTTTAATTGCGGAATTCCGCTTCCTGCGACTTGCGAATCGAATTTTATTGCCGCCGATAAAATTTTCGCGATTAAAATCATCACGACGATTGCGACAAAAATTTTTCCGAGACTGTTGACGTGCGAAAAGATTATCGGGCGATAAATGTCCGCTTCGTCGAGAAAAAATCTTAGTGCCGCAACGATTATTCCCGTGAAAATCCCGACTATTGCGCCCTCAATGAACAATTTTACTCGCAAAAGTCGTCGCGTGCTCAACAAATTATCATCTCCCGCAAATTTACAGATCGTCGCCCAAAATATTTCCCGCGTAGTCGACAAGAATCGTTTTGACGCTGATTTTGCCGAAAACATAGCGTTCTGCGCGAAAACTGGCACGTTTGGCGATGTTTTTATAGACGCGTTCGAGACCGTTCGCCGAAATAATCTGCGCGGCATCTTCGGTGGTGTTTGCAGATAAAATTTTCTGCACTTCGGACGATTTTAAGCCTTCAGCCGCAGAATATGCCGCAAAAGTCTCTAATCTGGCGTCTGCAATGCGATTGTGCGTGTGAAAAATGCCCGCCGCGACCTTAATCAGCTTGCCGATGTGTCCGCAGAGAATCACTCGCGCAACGTTTCGTTCAGCCGCCGCCTCAAGCATGAATCCGATAAAATTGCTCGTCTGGATTATCGATTCGAGCTTAAATCCGAGTTTTTTGGCGATATTCTCGCCGATTTTGCCCGGTACGAAGATTAATTCATCAAAGCCGGACGCTTTGGCAACGTCGATTTGCGGCACGAGAGAATTTTTGAACGCCTCTTCGCTCATCGGACGCAATACGCCGGTCGTGCCGATAATCGACAGTCCGCCTTCAACGCCGAGTATTGGATTTAACGTTTTTTTGGCAAGTTCGACGCCGTTTGGTATCGAAATTTCGACTTCAAGCCCGTTTACGCCGAATTCTTCAGCGACACGACGAATTAATTCACGCGGACCGGGATTGATGGCAGGTTCACCGATTTTTAGTTGCAAACCGGCTTTAGTGATGTGTCCGACGCCAATTCCTGCCTTAAAAACAATTTTATCGCCCGAAATTCTAATCGTCGTGAAAACCGATGCGCCGTTCGTGATGTCCGGGTCGTCGCCGGAAAATTTGATGATCTCTGCGCGGACGCCGTCAGAAATTTTTTCAACATTAGCAACGGGAATTTTTAAAATCGTGCCGTCAAGCGCAGTGATTTCGACTTCAGAAACGATTTTTTGTTCAAAAATCAAAATCAACGCCGCTTTGACGCCCGCCGCCGCACATGCTCCCGTCGTGTAGCCGCCACGTAAAAATTTTTTACTCATCACTAAGATAAAGTTTCCTGTAAGCGTCGGTGTCAGCTTTTATCAACGTGACAAATGCGCTTGTAGAAAATTCGTCGGGCTCGGCTTTGACTTTTTCAATCGGCGTCGGTTCTACAATGCGATTATTCATCGGCAACTTGGATTTTCCGGCTTTAAAATCTTCCCAGCAAACCAACATGCCGTTAAGTGCATCTTCCGCCATATACAAAGCCTCGTAAAGCGAATATCCACAAGTTGCCGCTCCTTCAACGTCCGGAAAATAAACACACCAAGTATCGGGTAAATTCTTATCTTTCTGGAAAATGGCAGGATAAACATATTGCATAAAAATTCCTCCTTAACGCTTTTTTGGAACTCCTGCTTGCTTGCGAAGAATTTTTTCAGTTCCTGCGGGAACTTCCTCTTGATTATGCCGTCCCATTTGAAATCTTTCGCCGGTCATAGGACTGAACCACCATTCGTGACCGCTACCTTCGCTAATTTTATAGCAACCGGCTTTTTTGAATTCTCGCTTGAGTTCTGCAAACTTTGGCATAAAAATTTCTCCTTAGCGATTGTCGTACATTTTGGCATAATAATTTTTGTACTCGCCGCTGATAATTTTTTGCCACCACGCGCGATTTTTAAGATACCAGTCAACTGTGAGCTTAATGCCGTCGTCGAAACGAGTTTGCGGCGTCCAACCGAGTTCGTTTGAAATTTTCGTCGGGTCAATGGCGTAGCGTTGATCGTGCCCTTTGCGGTCGGTGACGAATTGAATCAAGTCTTCGCTCTTGCCCAAAATTCGCAGAATCGTTTTTACGACGTCAAGATTCGTGCGCTCGTTGTGTCCGCCGATGTTGTAGACTTCGCCGATTTTTCCG
This sequence comes from uncultured Selenomonadales bacterium, assembly GCA_946547205.1. Taxonomy (GTDB): domain Bacteria; phylum Bacillota; class Negativicutes; order Selenomonadales; family Selenomonadaceae; genus Quinella. The sequence continues at coordinate 12,254 of CAMNPA010000010.1, forward strand.
TTGCGAATAATCAAATCAATAGCCGCGCAGTGATCCTCGACGTAGAGCCAATCGCGAACGTTGATTCCTTTGCCGTAGACGGGCAATTTTTTATCGTGGAGCGCGTTGATAATCATGAGCGGAATTAATTTTTCGGGAAAGTGATACGGACCGTAATTGTTTGAACAGCGGCTAATCGTCGCGGGAATTTTGTATGTGCGTTGATAAGCCTGCACGAGCAAATCGGCGGACGCCTTGCTTGCGGAATACGGGCTGGACGTGTGCAAATTGGTCGTTTCGGTGAAAAATAAATCGGGTCGGTCAAGCGGAAGGTCGCCGTAAACTTCGTCGGTCGAAACTTGATGGAAACGTTCAATGCCGAATTTTTTGCAGGCGTCAAGCAAAACACTCGTGCCGATGATGTTCGTGCGCAGAAAAAGTTCCGGGTCTTCGATTGAGCGATCAACGTGACTTTCCGCCGCAAAATTTACGACAACGTCGGGCTTTTCGTCGGCAAAAAGTTTATAAACGGCGTCGCGGTCAGCAATATCTGCGCGAACAAATTTAAAGTTCGGCGACTTGAACGCCTCGGCTAAAGTTTCAAGATTTCCTGCGTAAGTGAGCTTGTCAAGGCAAATGATTTCGTCTTCGGCGTGATG
>CAMNPA010000011.1 GCA_946547205.1 uncultured Selenomonadales bacterium
GTCAGTCGAATAGTCGCGTTCATCAGCAGTCGTTCGTCGGTCATCAGTCGTAGTCCTGCGATTATCAGTGCGAACTCGCTCGTCAATGGAAGTTCTGCGGTCGGTGGTGCGTCGACGTTCGCGGACAGGCGTGCCGATATTGTCTTCGCCTTCGGGAACGTCTCTCGCTCCGGAAGGTATCGAATCTCTGTATTCGCGGGCATCACGTTCAAAACGCTGTCTTAAACGCGGATCAACGGTAATGCCCAAAGCGTCGGCAACGGAAATTCTCATCTCTTCCACGTCGGGAATCCAATAGCTTATATCGTCAATGTAAAGCGGATAGCCGGGCACCATTTCCTTTTCCAAACCGTTCTGCGCGGCGGCTTTGAGAGTCCCGGCGACTTCGAGCAGTTGACGCAATGTCATATCGGTTTCAACGGCGTCAATGACTTCACGGACGATTTTCGGAATGCGCGGAATAATTTCGGGCGAAGTGACTTTTTCCATGCACGCCGCCATAAAAGCCTGCTGACGTTTGACGCGCCCGATGTCGCCTTCCGAATCACGATAACGAACATAAGTTACAGCCGTCTTTCCGTCCATGTGCTGTTGACCGGGATATAAATCGATGACAAGTCCGCCGTCGTCGTCCCAAGGATCTTCGTAGTACATGCGCTTTTCAACGTCAATATCCACGCCGCCGATAGCGTCAATGATTTTAACAAAGCTGTGCGTGTCAACGGTTATATAGTGGTCGATGTCGATGCCCAAGAAATTTTCAACAGTCGCCTCGGAAAGTTCCACGCCGCCATAAGCAAACGCCGCATTAATCTTGTCGTAGCCGTGCCCGTAAATTTTCACGCGAGTATCACGCGGAATGGAAAGCAGCGTCGCTTTGTCAAGGTGCGGGTCAATCGTGGCAATCATCATCGTATCGGAGCGTCCGACGTCATCTTCGCGCTTATCGACGCCCATTAAAAGGATTGTAACTTTTTCTTTGGCTTTTATCAGTTCCTCTTCGTCGTCGCCTGCGATAATTTTTCGCACCGGAGTTTCGGGATCAAACAGACTTGAAGACGCGAGCATTGCGCCCGCCACAGCTGATCCGATAAAACACAGCAACAAGAGGATTATCGGCAAGTAGTTCCGTTTAGTTTTTTGTTGCGGAGTATTTGGTTCGTCGTTATAAGCCAATGCAACACCTTCTAAAAAGTTTTCCCGAATTCTACCACGCAAAATTTTTCAGTGCAACAAAAAAGGATTAGAGAAAAATTTTTTCCAATCCTCAATCCCGCAATCACGATGTTTTGTTTCGGAAGAGCCAAGCCGCCAATGGCAACGTTATCGCCGCCAAAATTATCATCGGCACGAAATTGAACGCCACGTCAGAAAGTGAGCAGCCTTCCAGATAAATTCGCCGCACGGAGTTCAACGCAAATCTCATTGGGTCGGCGTATGTGATTATTTGCAACACTTCGGGCATGTTCTCGACCGGCGTCGCCATTCCCGACAGCAAAACCATCGGCATCAGCAACACGAAGCAATAAACCATCACTTGCTGCATTGTTTGAGAGATCGCCGAGATTGAAAGTCCGAGTCCGACGCAACTCAAGATAAAAACAAAAATCGTCGCGTACAACGAGAACAAATCGCCCGCGAACGGAATTTCAAACCAGAATCGGCAAATCAAAAATACGAGCGTCGCTTGAAAAATTCCTATCGCTATCGGAACGACTGCCTTGCCGATTAAAATTTCTGCGGGTGATAACGGCGTAACCAAAAGTTGGTCAAATGTTCCTTGTTCGCGTTCACGAGCGACCGATAAGCCCGCCAACATCAAAACTTGCACGAGACTAAGCATTATCATCAGCGTCGGCAAAAAATTCCAGCGCGTGATTAAATTCGGATTGTACCAGGAAATTGTTTCGACGGTTATTGCGTTTAATTTCGGGTTGCGCGCCGCGTTGAAACTTCCCGCGATACTTCCGACATAACTTGACGCAAGCGACGCCGTCATTGTATTTCGTCCGTCCGTGATAACTTGAATCGTCGCAAGCTTATCGGTCAGCAAACTCTGCGCGAAATTCGGCGGAATGCTCACGACCAAAATCACTTCGCCCGAATCAATCGAATCGGCAATTTCATTTGCGTTGGCAAGCGTCCGCACTCTTTCAAATGCCGAGCTGCCGTCAATCTTCGCGACGAGCTCCGTTGATTCGCGGCTGTGATTCAAATCCAAAAGCGCGTAAGGAACTTTGTCCAAATCGTAAGTCGCCACGTAGCCGAAAATTATACTCTGCATGAAAACCGGCACGATTAAAATTGCTTTCGTCTTCGGGTCTTTCAACGTCGAGAGCAATTCTTTTTTTATCATGCAAAGCGTCCGTCGCCAAAACATTTATTCCACTCGCTTTCTCGTCACTTTCAATGCAAGTCCGATGAAAATTGCCGCGTAGATTAAAAGTACGCCGCAGTTCTTGAAAATCAGCTGCCAATTATTTCCGGCAAGGAACAGCGACTTCAACAGCTCCAAATAATACGTCGGCGGCAGAACGTGTCCGATTGCGTTTATCCACGTCGGGACGCTGTGCAAATCGAAGATAAAGCCCGACAACATCAGCGACGGCAAAAATCCTACGAGCAATGCCAATTGGCACGACAGGAATTGACTTTTTGTCGCCGCAGAAATGAGCAGTCCGATTCCGAGCGCGACGAACAAATATAAAATCGTGGCAAGCAACAAAATCGCGAACGAGCCGTGCAACGGGACGCCGTATAAAAATCTTGACGCCGTTAAGCACAGCATAAAGCCGAACATCGCCAGGCAAAAGTAAGGTATCATTTTCGACAGAAGCAATTCAAAAATTTTCACGGGCGTGACGAAAATTGATTCGAGTGTTCCGCGTTCCCATTCGCGAGCCATAACCAACGCCGTCAAAAAAATTCCGACCAGCGTCATTATCAAAACCAAAAGTCCCGGCACGAAATACCACGTGCTTGAGTTCGCGTCGTTGAACCAAATGCGGCTTTCAATCGTGACGACTCCTTTTGACGCAAAGCCGCCGTAAAATTTCGCGTTGAAACTCTGAATTCCCGATTCAATGTAGCCTTTAACCGCCGTGGCAGTCGTGTTGTTCACGCCGTACAAAATCAACTGAACTTTTGCCGTCCTGTCGTAAAAATTCGCCGTGAAGTTCGTCGGGATAATCAAAATCGCGTCAACTTTGCGAGCGTTCATCAATTCACGAGCCGCTTTGAAATTTGTAACGTAGTGCGGCGAAAAATATTCCGAGCCGTTCAGAAAATTCACGGCGTTTCGAGCTGTCGGCGAATTGTCTTCCAAAACGACGGCAACGGGAACATTTTTCACGTCGAGCGAAATTCCGTAGCCCATAATCAAAATCAAAACGATTGGCAAAACCGCGCCGATTAAAATTGAGCTGTTGTCGCGAATCAGCTGCAAAAATTCCTTGCGAATCAGTGCGCTCAGTCGTCGCAAAAAATTCATTTCGCCTCACCTCTGGAACGTTCGACGATTGATATAAAAATTTCGTTCATTGTCGAGTTTTCGTCACCAAATTTAGCGCGAATTTCCTGCGGCGTGCCCAATGCCAAAACTTTGCCGTGGTCTTGAATCATCATGCGGTCGCAGAATTCGGCTTCGTCCATAAAATGCGTCGTGATGATAATCGTCGTGCCTTTCGCCGATAAATCGGTAATTTGCCGCCAAAAATCGCGTCGAGCCAACGGATCAATGCCGCTTGTCGGTTCGTCGAGGAATAAAATTTTCGGCTTGTGAATCAGAGCTGCCGCCATCGAAAGTCGTTGCTTGTAACCGCCGGGCAAATCGCCCGCATTTTTATTTTCGCAGCCGCGCAGTTGAAATTCGCTCAACACCTCGTCAATGCGTTTCTGCAAAATTTTTCCGCTCAAGCCGTAAGCACCGCCGAAGAAATTCAAATTCTCCAGCACCGTCAAGTTTCCGTACAGAGAAAATTTCTGCGCAACGTAACCGATATTTGCCCGCGCTTGAGTCCGAGCCGTCCGCAAATTCACGCCTGCGACGCTCAAAAAGCCGTCAGTCATCGGCAAAAGTCCGCAAAGCATCCTGAAAGTCGTCGTTTTACCTGCGCCGTTTGGTCCGAGCAAGCCGAAAACTTCGCCGCGCCGCACTGAAAAATTTGTTTTATCAACCGCAATGAAGTCGCCGAACTTTCGCACGAGATTTTTCACGACAATATCAATTTCATTCGACAAGGAATAATTTTCACGCAAAGAAAGCTTTTTCATGCCGGAAACGCGCTCAAGACTATTTTTTTCGGCTTTGTGCAGAAGAATCATGAAACCGTCTTCGAGCCGCGCAGGAATTTTTTCGACGGGCAAATTTAGCTTCTTCGAGTAATTTTCGGCGGAAAAGTCTTTTGCTGCTATGAATCTCACGAAATCTCCTTCCGGCACCGAATCAATCACGAAGTCCTTATCGTCAAGCAAAATGCTCTGCAGAATTCGTGTCGGAAAGTTTTTTGGAGTTTTTACGCGAAAACAACGCTCTTTTGCGACGGATTTTATATCATTCGGTGAGCCGCTCATCAAAATTTTGCCGCGATTGACTATGAAAACATTTTCGCAAAGTTCCGCCTCGTCCATGTAAGCCGTGCTGACCAAAACGCTCAAATTTTCTTCCGCAACGAGTTTTTTGATGATTTCCCAGAGTTCGCGCCGTGAAAGTGGATCAACTCCAACGGTTGGCTCGTCAAGCAATAAAAGTTCAGGCGAACGAATCAATGTACACGCTAAACCAAGTTTTTGTTTCATGCCGCCCGATAATTTTCCGGCCAAACGCGCCGTAAATCGTTCCAAACCTGTCATTTCAAGCAATTTTGCAAATCTTTCGCGCCGAATTTCCATTTTCACGCCGTGCAAGTCCGCATAAAGCGTCATGTTCTCCGAGATTGTCAAGTCTTCGTAGAGTCCGAAGCGTTGCGGCATATACGAAATTTTTTCTTGAATTTTTTGTTCGTTTCCGATGATATTCAGCCCTAAAACGTTTAAATTGCCCGAAGTCGGCAACATTAGCCCTGCGATTAACCGCATGAAAGTTGTTTTACCTGCGCCATCCGGTCCGATCAATGCCGTCAATGTTCCGGCCGACATTTCAAAGTTAAAGTTATCGAGCGCGACGACATTTTTAAAGCTTTTCGTGAGATTTTGCGCTGAAATAATCATTTTAGGTCAATCTCAACGGTTGCAGGCATTCCGAGCCGCAAAATATTCTTCGGATCGTCGACATAAACGCGAATCTCATAAACCAACGAAGTCCGCAATTCGTCAGTTTGAACAGTTTTTGGCGTAAATTCCGCAGTCGACGAAATATAGCCGATTTGCCCGGAAATTTCTTCGTTTGGGTAGCTGTCAATGGAAATTTTTGCCGTTTGACCTTCAAAAACCTTGCCTAAATCGGTTTCGTTGACGTAAGCGCGAATCCATTTCTTCTCGTTCAATGAAATTTTAAACAGCGGCGTTGACGGCGACGCCATATCTCCGACTTCGAGCAATTTTGAGCGAATTACGCCGTTTGTTGGCGAAAATAACTCGTATTGCGTCAACAAAAACTCCAAACGCGCCAGTTCGTCCTGAAAATTCTTTAATTGAGCCTCTGCCTCGATGATTTCTTCGTAACGCGTGCCGGATTGCGCCAAATTCAGCGATTGTTGCGCCTGTTCAAGCTGTGCGAGTTTATTTTCGTAATTCAGTCGTGCGGAAGTCAATTCGTCGCGAGTTATTGCGCTGCCGTCGGTCTCGTCGTAAACTTTTTGGATTCTTTCGTAATGTTGGCGTGCGTCAAGCAAAATTTTTTCCGCCGCATCGACTTGAGCCTGAATTTTTGCCAAATCTTCGGGTCTTGTGCCGTTTTTCAGCCGAAGTAAGACCGCCTCTTGAATTTTTATCTGCGAATGGGCTTTTTCGGCTGTCAATTGCAATTCTCGGCTGTCTAAACGCGCCAAAAGCTGTCCTTGCTTGACTAAATCGCCTTCCTCAACGAAAATTTCCGATATTCTGTCACTCTGACGGAATGCCAAAGTCACTTCGCGCACATCGACATTGCCGAACAATTTCAGCGACGTTGAACGCTCCGCTTGAACTTTTTCCGCGTGATTTGAATAAAAAAATGCTCCGCCTGCGATTAAAACGAGTAAAATCACTGCGAAAATCTTTTTGGGCATAAAATCATCTCCTAAAATCAGCGCATGATGCCACGGAAGAAAATTTCCTGCGCCTGCGTCAAATATTCGCCGAAAGTCTCTTTTGCCAAAAGATTTTTCGCGAAATTCGGCATGAGCGAAACAAAATGTGCAATGCTGAACAAGACAAGCGTCATACTTTCGGGATTGACATCTGCGCGGAAAATTTTATCTTTGACGCCCGCTTGAATTATGTCGCGCGAAATTTTCTGCAAAGCTCGGACTTCAGCGTTGATTTCGGGAAAAAATTCGCTCGGCTGATTTATTTCCGTGAGCAAAAGCTTTATCGTGTACGGAGAATTTTTGTAAGTCTCGGCGATTGCGGCGAAAATCATTTCCAATTTTTTGACAGGCGAACGTTCGCGGCGATTGATGGCGTCGGCGAGATGATGAGCTTGTTTGAAATGTTCGCGCAGAATTGCAAGGTAAAGTTCGCGTTTTCCGCCGAAATAGTAAGAAATTGCGCCGATATTGCCGACTTGAGCTGCTTGAAGGATTTCACGAACGGAAACGCCCGCAAAGCCTCTTTCCGCAAATAATTTTGTTGCCGCGTCGAGAATTTTTTTCGACGTGTCGTCTTGAAAATTTTCCATGTCGTCGCCTCCGATTAAAACTTTTGTTTTGCAAAGTATAGGGAATTTCCCGGCACATGTCAATAAAAAAATGCCGACGAGCTTTTCAACTGCCGGCATAAAAAATTTTCAGAGAATCATTTCAAAACTTTGGAGTGATGGCGATTAATCGCGCGGGAAGTCCCGTTGCGCCGATGATGTTCGTCCACGTCACGATAAGCAGTGCGCCCGCCGGAGCGACCTTGTCCAAATTCGTGAGCACTTCGACTTGAAGTTTGCTTTTCGACAAAACGTAACGTTCGCAAGCCAAATCGCCCGCCTTAGCCGCTTCAACCGATGCGTCCGTGTCCAAAGTCTCGTGACCGTTTGCGGCGGCGTTGCGAGTTTCGTAAATGTATTTGAGCGCGTCGAGTGACCAGCCCGGGAAATTTTCGGAGCCGTCGTCAGCAATGCCGCTTATCGCGTTCATGTCGGGCCAATGTTTAGCCCAGCCGCTGTAAAGTGCGACAAATGCGCCGTTGGGAATGTCGCCGTGAATTTTTTCGTAAGCTTTGATGTCGTCCGCCGTCGCCGCATAGTGAACGTCGTTTGCAACCTTCGCGCTGATGTCGACAATGCACAGCGGATAAATCATGTTGCGCGCGCCGTAAGATTCGCTGAGCTTGCCGCCTTTGACGAAGTGCCCGGGAAAATCAATGTGCGTGCCGAATTGCCCGGGAAATTTGAACGTCTGAATCAAGCAGTCAAGCATCGGGTTGCCCCAATCAAAACAAGTCTTGCACAGCTCAACGGAGCCTTCGGGAATGCCCGCCCAATACGGACTGTCATTGCCAAGCGGATGAGTTAAATCGACCAACTGATAATTCGTCTGCAACTCATTAAAAAAATCCCACAGCTTATAACTCATTTAAAATCACCTTTCTCATTTTGAACGTTGTTAAATTTTCCATTGCGCATTGCGCATTACGAATTACGCATTGCCTTTCCGACGAGTTCGCGAATATTTTTCAAGCCGCAACCACGAACGTAATTAATCAAGTCGTCAGCAATTTTCATTGTGATTGACGGCTCAAGAAAATTCGCGGTGCCAATCGCAACGGCAGACGCTCCCGCCAAAAAAAATTCCGCCGCGTCTTCAGCCGAACGAATGCCGCCCATGCCGATTATCGGAATTTTGACGGCTTGAGCAGTTTGCCAGACCATGCGCACCGCAACAGGTTTAATCGCGCCGCCGGAAAGTCCGCCCGTGATGTTGCCCAGAGTCGGTCGCCACGTGTGAACGTTTATTTCCATGCCCATCAGCGTATTTATCAGCGACAAACAATCGGCACCGGCAGATTCACATGCACGCGCAATTTTCGTGATGTCCGTGACGTTCGGGCTTAGCTTGACGATAACGGGCTTTGAAGTTGCAGATTTCGCCGCGCTCGTGACTTTAGCCGCTTGAGTTTCGTCCGTGCCGAAAATTATTCCGCCGTCTTTAACGTTCGGGCAGCTGATATTGAGTTCAATCGCCGCCACGCCGTCCACGTCAAGCAGTCGCGCAAGTTCGCCGTAGTCGTCAATGCTCGATCCGCTCACGTTGACGATAACATTCATCTTGTCTTTGATTCGCGGCAAAATTTCCGTCAAAAACGTTTCGACGCCGGGATTTTCTAATCCAATGCAATTCAACATGCCCGACGGAGTTTCAGTGATTCGCACGCCGTCATTGCCTCTGCGCGGGTTGAGCGTGATACATTTCACCATGACGCCGCCGAGACGTTTAAGGTCAACGAAATTTTCAAACTCTTCGCCGAAACCGAACGTTCCGCTCGCGGCAAAAATCGGCGTGGAAAGTTTCATGCCCAAAAGTTCCGTCTGCAAAAGTTCATCGTCATCAAGCGGACTGGAGAACGTGCGCGGCTCAAAATTTTTCCCGTAACGCTTATCAATCCACTGCACGAACTCAAACAAATTTTTCAAGCAATTTTGGGCTTCGACGGCGGAAAATTCTTTCTCGTTGTGAATCGCGGAGTTGCCGAGCTTGCGGCAGTAATGAAGTTTTTTCGCCAGAGATTTTCCGATAAGCTGTTCAAACGGCGGATTTGAAATCAGCGCGAACAAATCGTCACTCATGCCGGAAAGTTTTTTTTCGGTCGTGTAGACCCATTTAATTGCGGCGTCAACGGCGGTGCGCACGAGTTTAACGCAGGAGTCGTAAGAATTTTGAAAAGCGGCTTCCGCGTCGATACAGTCTTTCGAGAACGCGCGATATTCCCGACGTGTCGCCAAGAACGCAAAATTATTCAATCGTTTCACCTCCGAAAGTTTTTGGAAGGTTTTATCTGCTCATGAAAAAAGAAATTCACAATGACCGGCGGCGCGTCGAAGTCACGTTGCAAATCGTCACGGTTGCGCACGTACTCCAAATCATTTTCCCGCGCATAAGTCGCAATCGTCTCGTGAAGTCGTGCCCACCAACTCAAGTCGCGTCGCTGATAAATTGATTCGTACAGCGGCACAAGGTCGGGAAATTTTTCGCGCAGGTAGCTGAAAATTGTCGGCTTGAAGTTCCCGCGCAGATTTAAATTCTCCAGCCAGATAAGGTTGCAAAAATTTTTCGCGGCGTCGATAATCGCAACTGTATCAGTGATGCCGGGAAATATCGGCGAAATAAAGCATGTCGTGCGAATCCCGGCGTCGTGCAAAATTTTCATCGCGGCAAGTCGTCGTTCAATCGAAACCGCATTGTCCATGTCGCGCCGAAAATTTTCGTCGAGCGTGTTTATACTGAAACCGACGCGAATATTTTTGAACGTCTTGAGCAAATCCAAATCGCGCAAAATCAAATCGGACTTGGTCTGCAACGTCAAGTTCACGTCGACGCCTTGAAACGTCTCCAAAAATTCACGGGTGCGCCGATAAATTTTTTCCTGCGGATTGTAAGGGTCTGTAACCGAGCTGATGAAAAAATTTTTGCCGACATAACGCGCGGGATTTTTTATCGGCTCCCAATATTTCACGTCAAGAAAAGTTCCCCACGGCTCTCCGTGCCCGGTAAATTTTTTCATGAAACAGGCGTAGCAATATTTGCAGGCGTGCGTGCAACCGACGTAAGGATTGACGGCAAAATCACACACGGGCAGATTCGACTTCGACACGACGCTTTTAACGTCAATCGTTTTGATAATCGGATTCATAATCGAAAACCTTCTTCGCGTCGAAAACCGGGCCGTCCTTGCAAACTTTTCTGCGACCGTCTGCCGTGTCAATCGAACAGCTCAAACACGCTCCGAGTCCGCAAGCCATACGTTTTTCAAAAGAGACCTCGCAGAGCAAATTTTTTTCGGCAGCTTGACGGGCAACGCCGCGCATCATGATTTCCGGGCCGCACGTGTAAATCGCCGAATAATTTTTCGCCGCCAAAATTTCGGGCAGAGCATCGGTCACAAAGCCGCGTTTGCCAATGGAGCCGTCATCAGTCGTGATGAAAATTTCTTCGACCTTCGAGCGAAACTCTTCCTGCCAAAAATTCACTTCATCAGCCGTTCGACCGCCGATTAGAACGTCCGCCGAAAATTTTTCAGCCGCGCAGAGCAAAGGAGCCAGTCCCATGCCGCCGCCGACCAATAAAATTTTTCCGTCGCGAGCAGTGAAACCGTTGCCGAGTGCGCCGAGAATGTTCAATCGTTCGTCCGCCTGTCGACGTGACAAAATTTCCGTGCCGTGCCCGACGACGCGATAAAAAATTTTTACGCAATTATCAGCCGTCGACGCAATGCCCAACGGTCTGCGCAAAGTGAATTCGTCCGAAATTTTCACTTGCACGAATTGTCCTGCCCGCGCAGTTTTTGAAAGCCCGTGAGATTCGACAATCAGACGGAAAATTTTTTCGGCGACTTCTACGTTTGAAATTATCTTCGCGATAAAATTTTTTGCCATAACATTTCTCCAATCCTTGAAAAAAATCCTCGCCGCTTATGACGAGGATTTGAGTTGCGCATTACAAATTACGAATTGCTTTTCTCGACGTGAACTTCGGGCAGTGCCAAATTCTCCGCCGCAAAGCTCAACGCCGCGTCCGTGTGTTCTTCCTTGGTCGTGTCAATTTTGGCGTCGCGAACGATTTGAGCCGCTTCTTCGACCGAAGTCGCTTCAGCCTCGATTAATTTCGCCAACGTCTCCAAATGCGAATTGAACTGCTGATTGGTTATGCCTCTGTCAAACAATTTGTAAGACTTCCTTCCTGTTATGAGATGTTAAACCTCGAAAGTGTTTTATCGGCGGACGGAAAAATTTTTTTCGTCCCAGACCGGCAAGGATTCGCCGAAAGTTGCAGTGTTGAATTTATCTTTTCCGCACTCGAAATGATTAAAAGCCTTCCGCACCTTTTCAAAGCCGACGTACAGCAGCGGCAGATTCACGCACACCATAACGATATTGGCAAAGTCGCTTAGATTCCACAGCGCGCTAAGGTCAAAGCCTGCGCCGGCGGTTGCCATTCCGAAAGCGAGAACGGACAGATCAACGAAACGAACGACTGTGATAAATCGGTTGCTCTGTGAAATTTCTCTTGCACAAATTTCGGAGAAAGACAGAAAGCCCAAAAGCGTAGTAAATGCAAAGACGCCGAAGCAGACGCTGATTGTCGGCAGTACAACGTTTTCACCTGCGCCGCTCAAAAGTTCGCCGCAAGACGCGAGAAATTTTTCAAGCCGTCCAAGTTGAAACCAACTTTCTGCTTGCGAAGTCGTCCAAAGCCGTCCCATGATGACCACGAAACCTGTCAAGGTACAAATTATGATTGTGTCTAAAAAAACGCCGATCGCTTGAAAGGCACCTTGTTCGCACGGATGATTCGCGTCGGACACTGCTGCGGGCATGGTCAATGTGCCTTGTCCTGCCTCGTTGCTCATCAAACCGCGCTTGATGCCTTGTGATAAAGCTATTCCCAGTGCGCCGCCGAATATCGGTTCGGGATTGAAAGCCTCTGTTATCACTGCATAGAAAAACCACGGCAAGCGGTCGAGATTCAACAACACCATTGCGAGCACTGCCACGACATAGATAACCGCCATGAACGGCACCAATACATCCGTGATTCGTGTGATACGCGCGAGCCCGCCGAAGACCGAGAACGTCGCAATTATCAGCAACACCGCAAAAAATATCCAAATCAAAATGCTGTCCGAGCCCGCAGAAAGTCCAAATACATTTTCCGAGACGCTGACCATTGCTGAAACGGCATTGAAACCTTGCGCGGGAATACAGAGAATCGCGTACAGGATATAGAGAAAACTCAAAGCCGCACCTATTCACGATGCACCGCCGAGAAGTTTTCTTCCGTAGGTTGGCATTCCGCCAAAGTATGTGTCGCCTTGCCGATTTTTGTATATCTGTGACAGCGTCGACTCTGCAAAAGCCGTAGCCATTCCGAAAAATGCCGAAAGCCACATCCAAAACAGAGCACCGGGACCGCCTGTCGACACCGCACCCGTCACGCCCAAAATGTTGCCGGGACCGACGCGCATAGCTGTTGAGAGCATAAACGACGCCAACGGACTGATACCTTTTTTGGCATTGCGGCTGTGAATCAACGTTTTGAGCCCGGAGCGGAAATATCGAATTTGGACGAAACGCAGAGATAAGGAAAAATATATGCCCGTCTCGACGAGCAAGAGAATCACGAGCGGAAGTTTGCCGATGATTGGAAGTTCACTGTACCAGGCAAAATTCGTCGGGAACTCCCAAACAAAATCCGACAACGCTTGAAAAATTGCCAATACCTCGCCGATAAAATCTTCCATC
>CAMNPA010000012.1 GCA_946547205.1 uncultured Selenomonadales bacterium
CTTGAAATTGCGGCGGCGGGCGGTCACAACGTTTTAATGGTCGGCGTGCCCGGCTCCGGAAAAACTATGCTCGCCAAAAGAATGAGTTCAATCCTTCCCGAAATGACGCGCGAAGAAGCTCTGGAAGTCACGAAGATTTACAGCATCGCGGGCAAGTTGTCGCAAGGGTCGGGACTCGTGACTAAACGTCCGTTTCAAAATCCGAATCATGATGCGTCGACTGCGGCGATAATCGGCGGCGGAGCAACACCTTCGCCCGGTCAAGTCACATTGGCGCACAACGGAGTTCTCTTCCTTGACGAGCTGCCCGAATTCAAAAAGAATACGCTTGAGGCTCTGCGCGAACCGTTGGAAGAACGCCAAATCACAATCAGCAGAGTCAGCGGCACGTTGACTTTTCCGTCAAGCATGATTCTGATTTGCGCAATGAATCCTTGTCCGTGCGGTTGGTACGGCGACAACGATCACTATTGCCGCTGTTCGACGCTCGACATAAAAAAATACACGCGCCGATTGTCCGGGCCGCTGCTTGACCGAATCGACATTCAAATTCGTGTGCCGCGCGTCAAATACGACGAACTTAGCTCCAAACGTAGAAACGAGCCGTCAAGCGTGATTCGCGAACGTGTTTCAGCCGCAAGACAAATTCAGACGCGACGATTGGAAAAATATCATCTGTTCTGCAACGCGCAAATGCCGCACGCGCTGATTCAAAAGCTGTGCATTCTTGAACCTGACGCCGAGAAATTGCTCAAGGAAATTTTTGAGACGAAGAAACTTTCCGCGCGCTCTTACGACAGGATTATCAAGGTCGGGCGGACAATCGCGGACTTGGCGGGCGGTACAGAATTGATTGCAGCTAAACACATTGCCGAGGCGATAAAGTTGCGCAGTGACTTTGAACTTGACAATTAACAAACAAAAAAAACTCTTCGCCAATTTGACGGAGAGTTTTAATTTTGCCGAGATGAAATTATTTTTTCTGACGTTCGCAGACTTGATTGCCGACGGTGCAGCTGGTTTTGCAGGCACTTTGGCACGACGCTTGACATTCGCCGCAACCGCCTTGCTTAATCGTCGCTTGAAGATTCGGCTTGTTGATTGTCTTGATGTGTTTCATGTTATCAGCTCCCAAAAAATTTTATCGCGTGCGGTCAACTACGAAGTCCGCAATTTGTTCGAGCGCAAGGCTTACGGAAGTTTTCAGCGTCAACGGCAGATTAATCCGCGCCGAATCAATGTGAGCCTCTGCTCTCGTGCGACAGTAGTCAACCGCGTCCGTGGCACTAATAATTTTTATCGCGGCGTCAATGTCGGCAGTCGTGACTTTGTCGCGCGTGACAAGTTTTTTCAGCGTGGAAGCGTCATCACTCGTGGCAAGTGCGCGAATCACCGGCAAGGTTATCACGCCGCTTTTCAAGTCGCCGCCGTGAGGTTTGCCCGTAATTTTTTCGTCGCCGAAGAAATCCAAAAGGTCGTCAATGATTTGGAACGCGAGCCCCAAGCCCGAACCGTAAGCCGTCAGATTTTCGACTTCGCGGTCGTTCATTGCAGAGACAATCGCTCCGAGTCGACAACAGCTTGACAAAAAAATTGCCGTCTTGAGATTGATGCGCATGTAATATTCGCTCATGGTCGGCACGACGAACAGCGATCTGTCCTGCATGATTTCGCCGATGCAAAGATTTTTGACGAGTTTTGACAAAATCGTCGAGACTTGTGCGCCGTAATCATTTTCCGCAACGAGTTGAAAAGCTTTGGCAAAAAGATAGTCGCCGATTAGAACAGCAATTTGCGCGCCGTATTTGGAATTCGCCGTTTCGACTCCGCGACGTTTTTTGGACGTGTCTATTATGTCGTCGTGAACGAGGCTTGCCGTGTGAATCAGCTCAAGTGCCGTTGCAAGCGGCATTGTCTTTTCGGGCGGGCAAGAATCTTTTGCGTTGGCGCACAACAGGAAAAGCATTGGACGCAGTCTTTTGCCGCCGCGAATCAACGGTGCGCACGCCTCGCAAATGAACGGGTCTTCCGCGATTGCTCCTCTGATTTGCTCTTCAAGTGTCTGTAAATTTTTTGCCGCTGTGTCGTTCAATGCCGCCACGAAGTTCAACAATCTCACCTGCTCTTTTCAAGTTGCAAGTTATAATAGCACAGCGCGGAATCAAAATCAATTCAAAATTAATCTGCCTGATTTGAACGTCGACGAATCTCGCGCAACTCGTCGGCTAAATTTTTTTTGAGTTTGTCGGTCAAGTCGTCCAAAGTTTTCGCGTCGAAAGTGTAAGTGACATTGGGCGCGCCGTTGATTCGAGCTTCGCCGCTGAATTCGTCGCTGTAAATGTTGAAGTACAAAACAAAATCGCTGTCAAGTTCAAGAACTTTGGCAAAGAATTTTTACTGCTGTCGTCGATGTCAATAAAAGAAAACACATTTTGCAAAACCGCCAACTCAAAAAGTGTAGCAAAATCTCAAAAAGTGGTCGAAAAATCTTTTTAGTGCTGTGCTACAATCATAGCGGTATTTTATATGCCGTAAATTTTTATGAGGAGAGTGTGGCGATGAATTTTTTATCTGAGAAAAAACGGTTCAAAATCTTACTTGTATTGGGCGGAATTATTGTAGCCGCGATAGTGTATCTGCTGATTTTCGCTTTCGATACGGAGCTGGATAAGCGTCAAGATAAAATCGGCTTTATAATTCTCGGTGATATTCGCGAAAAAGGTTGGAATGAATCACACTACAGCGGAATTAAGGCGGCGTGCGAAGAATTTGGCTTGGAACTTTTGGTTCGCGATAACGTTCCGGAAAATTCCGGTCAATGTCCCAAAGCGGTTGAGGAATTGGCAGCCGAAGGAGCCGGCGCGATTTTTCTTGTAAGTTTCAATTACGCTTCCGAAGTTCGTTCGCTGATTGATAAATATCCGCATATTTCGTTCGTAAACACTTCGACTTTGGAACACGCCAGAAATTTAACGTCAACTTTTGCGCGAATGTATCAAGGGCGTTATCTTTCCGGAATGTTGGCGGGCTTGAAGACGAAATCGAACGTTATCGGCTACGTTGCCGCCATGAAAAATTCAGAAGTTTGTCGCGGGATAAATTCTTTTACTCTCGGCGTTCAAAGTGTCAATCCAAAAGCAAGAGTTCTTGTCATGTGGACGGGCGATTGGCAAGCTGAAGATATTGAGGCTGAACACGCTAAAAAGTTGATTGAAAAATACGGCGCGGACATTCTGACTTATCATCAAGATGTTGACACGGTCGGAAAGATTGCAGAACAATATGGCGTCGATTTCATTGCTTACAATGCGCATCTCGAAGGCTATTCCGAACATTATTTGGCGTCGGTGATTTGCCGCTGGGATTTATATTACAAGGACATTTTGCAGAAATATTTAAAGGGCGAGCTGTTTTCGATAAGAGATAACTGGGTCGGAGTTGAACAGGGCGTCATAACTCTGGCGGATTATTCCGATTTGGTTACGCCGCAAATACGTTTGGCGATTAACTCTGCGCAGAAAGATTTGGTTGCCAACAAAAATCTGATTTTCAGCGGCGAGATTTATGATAATCAAGGGAAATTGCGTTGCGGAAAGAATCAAGTAATTGACGATAAGGAACTTTTGCGCAGTATTGATTGGTTGGTTAAGGGAGTGGAAGTCGTTGAATAAAAAATTTGCGATACAAATCGTTTGCCTGATCATCGCGTTGAGTGTGGTAGGATTTTTAATGCAACAGAGATTCGGCAACATGTTGAACGCGACATTGGAGCAGACGATAGCGAATCAGACTTCCGACATGGCGATAGTGGCAGAAGAGCGATTCAAACAGGAATTGGCACAACTGCAGATAGCTGCCGATTATTTGGCGAATCATCCGAATCGGGAAGAGTGGCGAGCTTTTTTACCGATATTGTCCAAAAATAATGCGGGCGTCACGGTCGGGATAATATATCCGAGCGGCGAGGCGATTTTCGGTGAGGCTCTATCAAAATCCGAATTCATTCGATTGCCGATGGCGGCGCGTGGAAATAATGTAGTGGATTATTGTTCGGGCAAAGGCTTATTGTTCGCGGTGCCGGTGACAAAGGACGGTTTGATTTATGCTGTTGTTTATCGGCTTTACGCGGAAAATTTGCTGACAGATTTATTTGGACTGGTCGAATACAATTCGGACAGCCGGCTTTTGATTCAAGAGCGCAACGGCAAAGTCATTGTCCCATATAAAAACTACAACGAAGACGACAGCGGATTTTTCAGAGATCCGTCGATTGTGGCGAGTTTTAAGATAGTGCGCGAAAGATTGACGAATCATCGAGCCGCCGCCGTCTATTACGAAGGCAATCGCGGAAAATATTTTTTGTTCGGCGCAGACTTGCCGCAAACGAATTGCTCAATGGTCGGCTATGTTCCTTGGGATGCCGTCGCGGGCAGTATTGCAAGAATCAACACAATGATTTTTATCCTGACGACGCTTTTGCTGGTGTTGTTTCTCGTCGCGAGCATTTATCTGTTTTTGATTAACGAGAAGGCGCAGAAGTCGGACGAATTCAAACGCGAAAAACAGCAAGCTGACCAAGCTAATCAAGCAAAAAGCGCGTTCCTTGCCAATATGAGCCACGAGATTAGAACGCCGATTAACGCAATCATCGGCATGAACGAAATGATTCTGCGCGAGAGTCAAGAAAGCAACACGATTAAATATTCCCAAAACGTCGCCGTTGCCAGTGAGTCGCTCTTGTCGATTATAAATGATATTCTTGACTTCAGTAAAATTGAAAGCGGCAAAATGGAATTGGTCGAGGAAAATTACAAGCTCAATGAAATCGTCAAAAATCTTGCCAACATGATTAAGCCGCGCGCAGAAAAGAAAAGTCTTAAGTTCAAAGTGAACGTCGATAAAAATATTCCGAACGAATTATTCGGCGACAGCGTGAGGATTCGGCAAGTTGCAATAAATTTTCTGACCAACGCCGTAAAATATACTCAAGCCGGCAGTGTCACTTTCAATGTAGGTTTTGAAAAGCGCGGCACTGATGAAATCGTTTTGATTTTCAGCGTTAAAGATACGGGCATAGGAATTCGCGAAGACGACAGAAAAAAATTGTTCACGGACTTTCAGCGGCTCGACATGAAGAAAAATAAAAATATTGAGGGCACGGGGCTTGGCTTGGCGATAACTTATAGGCTCGTCAAAATGATGAACGGTTGGATAACAGTCGACAGCGTTTACGGCGAAGGCTCGACGTTTACCGTCAGGATTCCGCAAAAATTTTCCGGCAATGAGATTGTCGGCGCGTTCAGTGAAGAATCGGTTGCCGCGCAGAAAAAATATCAGCCGTCCTTCATTGCGCCCGATGCAAAAATTTTGGTCGTCGACGATAACGAGATGAATTTATTCGTCGTTGCGGGCTTGCTCAAGGAAACACAAATAAAAATCGATACGGCGACAAGCGGCACGGCGGCTTTGAAAAAACTTGCCGAAATTCATTACGACGCAATTTTTCTTGACCAAATGATGCCGAACCTTGACGGCATCCAAACTTTAAGGCTGGCAAAGGAAATGCCGGAGAACAAGTCAAAAAATTCTCCGATTATAGCTTTGACCGCAAACGCAATCAGCGGAGCCAAAGAAATGTTTTTGCGCGAAGGATTCAGCGATTATTTGGGCAAACCTATTGACCCGAAAAGTCTGGAAAAAATATTGACGAAATATCTGCCGCCGGAAAAAGTTCAAGCTCCGACGAATCAAAGTTCGGAGCTCGATTCCAAAAAAATTTCTGCCTATGAATATCTTAACGTCGAACTCGGCTTGCAATACAGCGGCGACATGCCCGACATGTATAAAACTATGCTTGAAATGTTTTGCAATCTCAAAACCGATAAAAAAGCGGCTCTGCAAAAATCTTTCGACGAGGAAGATTGGAAAAATTACACGATTCAGATTCACGCCCTAAAGTCTACGTCGCTTTCAATCGGCGGCGAGAAAACTTCCGAAGTCGCCAAACAACTTGAGCAAGCCGGAAAATCGCAAAACATTGACTTTATCAAAGCAAATCACTCCGACGCAATGACTTTATACGATAAACTGGCAGAGGATTGCCAAAAATATCTCCACGTGAACTAGGACGCGTTTTTCTGCAAATGTTTCGCAGAAGGTGACTGACAATAAAAAAACTCCCGCAAGAATTTTCCTGCGGGAATTTTCTTTAGGCTGAACGTCGACGAATCTCGCGCAACTCGTCGGCTAAATTTTTTTTGAGTTTGTCGGTCAAGTCGTCCAAAGTTTTCGCGTCGAAAGTGTAAGTGACATTGGGCGCGCCGTTGATTCGAGCTTCGCCGCTGAATTCGTCGCTGTAAATGTTGAAGTACAGAACAAAATCGCTGTCAAGCTCAAAGTCCGCGTAATTGACGACGATAAACGAGCCGTTGGTGACTTCGACGGGCGCGGCAGGTTTTATGAAAAGTTCAAAGCCTTCAAGCGTCGCGGGCAATTCGGAGCCGTAAGTCCACGCGTCGATATTTTTTTCGCGCAGAAAATCGTTGAGCTTGCCGTTGCGAGTTTCGCGCAGATTTTTTATCACGGCGACAAGTTCAGCGTCGAGCAGCTCTTTGAAGTGCGCAAAGTCCGTCGTGAAAAATTTCGTCAGACAAAATTCCGTCAAGCCAATTCGTTGGCGAACTTTGAATTCATTCGTCTCCGTGTGAAAGTAAGTCGTCAAGGCGCAATGATTTTCGTCGTCGGTGCACGTGAAAAATATAAACTTGTCCTCGTCGGGCGCGAAGATTTTTTTCAGCGTGAAGCCGTCAATCTCAACGGGCAAATTCTCCGCGAAGTGAAGTTCAGCACTCTGCGCGACGAGCTTTTTTGTGATGTCGTCCTGCAAAAAATTTTCTCCTTTCAGTTGCTGCCGGTTGTGAAGCCGTCAATTTCAACGGGCAAATTCTCCGCGAAGTGAAGTTCAGCACTCTGCGCGACGAGCTTATTTGTGATGTCGTCCTGCAAAAGATTTTTCTCCTTTCAGTTGCCGCTAGTCCACATTTTCGCCTTGAGCACGTCGTAATAATTTTTGTCGTCGAACTTGACAATCTGCGCGGTCGTCTTGGATTTGCGAACGACAATTTCATCGTTGGGCTGGACTTTGTGACTGACTTGCCCGTCAAGCGTGACGATCACATCTTGCATGGCGGAAACTTTGATTAAAACTTCATCGTCTTCGCTCACGACGAGCGGTCGCATTTGGAACGTGTGCGCACAAATCGGCGTCAAGAGCACTGCGCGAATCATCGGATTGAGAATCGGGCCGCCTGCGCTCAATGAATAAGCCGTGGAACCTGTCGGGCTTGAGACAATAATTCCGTCGGCTTTGTAGTCCATCAAGTGCGTTTGATTGATATAAAGACCGAGCCGCAACATTCGGGCGACGCCGCCTTTCGTGATGACCACATCATTAATCGCATTGCCCAAAAATTTTTCGCCGAGTTCATTGCGAACGTAGCCGCTCAACAAAAGTCGACGCTCAACGCGATATTGTCCTGCCAAAATCTTGGCAAGACGCCCTTCAAGTTCACGCGGCTCAATGTCAGCCAAAAATCCCAACGTGCCGAGATTGATGCCGCACACAGGAACATTTTGCTCACCGAATCTGCGACAAACGCCGAGCAAAGTTCCGTCGCCGCCGATTGAAAGTGCCATGTCAACATGAACGCGTTCGACGCAGGGCAAGCCGTATTCTTCCTTGCGAAATTGACGAGCCTCGGTCGCGGGCATGACAAGTCGCACGTCCTTATTGTGATAGAAATTAAAAATGCGGTCGACGATTTCGCCGGCGCGCCGTTTGCTCATGTTCGGGAAGACTGCCAACTGCATCATGCCCGCATCAACGCCGAACACTGTGCCGAAAACATTTGGTCTAGCCATCGTTTGCTCTCCATTTATCAATCCAATTCTGCGTGAGCCGTCTCGACGAGAGTAGAAATTTTTTCCGTGAAGTCAATCGAATCTCCGACCTTCGACAAGTGCGCCAAATACTCGATGTTGCCTTCCGGACCTTTGACGGGCGAAAAATCCATGCCGCGAATTTTAAAGCCGACTGCCGCCGCAAAAGTCAGCACGCGTTCGATAACCGTTGCATGAATTTTTTTGTCACGGACGACGCCTTTTTTGCCGACGTGTTCACGACCTGCCTCGAATTGCGGTTTTATCAGCGCGACGACAGAGCCCGAATCAATCAGCACGTCAAAGACAATCGGCAAAACTTTTTCCAGCGAGATAAACGCCACGTCGATTGAAGCGAAGTCCAAATCGTCAAGAAAATCTGCGCGGGTGACGTTGCGAATGTTCGTGCGTTCCATGTTGACGACTTGAACGTTGCTGCGAAGTTTCCACGCCAGTTGCCCGTAGCCGACATCAATCGCGTAAACTTTTTTCGCGCCGTGTTGCAACATGCAATCGGTAAAGCCGCCCGTCGACGCGCCGACATCAACCGCAATTTTTCCGCTCAAAACGATTTTGAACACGTCGAGAGCTTTTTGAAGTTTCAAGCCGCCGCGACTTACAAAAGGCAATTCATCGCCGAGAACGCGAATTTCAGCGTCAATCGGAATCAGAGTGCCCGCCTTGTCGATTTTCTGTCCGTTCACGAGAATTTTTCCAGCCATAATCATCGCCTTTGCACGAGCGCGGCTGTCGAAAATTTTTTTCTCCGTCAAGATAACGTCGAGTCGTTGTTTCATGTTGTCACCGTCAAAAAGCCGGCAACGTGACGTTGCATCCAGTTGGTTTGCTTTTTAGCGATTGATAACCGCAACTTGTCATCGTACTTGAATGCTTTACGTTGTCACCGTCAAGAAGCCAAAAATTATTTCGTTGATTCGTTCGTGAATTCGTTGCGAAATTTTCCGAGCCGTCAATCCGCACAAATCCAAAAGTTCCGCGCGAGTGCCCTGCTCAACAAATTTGTCCGCAATGCCGAATCGTAGCAATGGCGTGGAAATTTTTCATGTTGTCACCGTCAAAAAGCCGGCAACGTGACGTTGCATCCAGTTGGTTTGCTTTTTAGCGATTGATAACCGCAACTTGTCATCGTACTTGAATGCTTTACGTTGTCACCGTCAAGAAGCCAAAAATTATTTCGTTGATTCGTTCGTGAATTCGTTGCGAAATTTTCCGAGCCGTCAATCCGCACAAATCCAAAAGTTCCGCGCGAGTGCCCTGCTCAACGAATTTGTCCGCGATGCCGAATCGTAGCAATGGTGTTGAAATTTTTTCGTCCGCCAAAAATTCTGCGACTGCCGAGCCGAATCCGCCTGCCAACGTTCCTTCTTCGCACGTGACCAAAAGTTTTGTTGACCGCGCGAATTTTTTTATCAGCTCCGTATCGAGCGGCTTGATGAATCGAGCGTTGACGACGTTGACCGACAAATTTTTATCGCGCAAAAGTTTTGCCGCGTCGAGTGAAGTTTGAACCATCGTTCCGACCGCGAAAATTGTTGCGTCCGCCGAAGAGTGTTGCTCAAGAATTTCTGCCTTGCCCCACGGAATTTTTGACGGCTCCGTTTTGACGACGACGCCGCGACCTGCTCCGCGCGGATAACGAATCGCGACGGGAAAATTTTTTTTGAACGCCGCGAAAATCATTTGCCGCAACTCGTTTTCGTCTTTTGGCGCGAGAATGTTCATGTTCGGGATTGTGCGCAGATAAGCCAAATCGAACGCGCCGTGATGTGTCGCACCGTCTTCGCCGACGAGTCCCGCTCTGTCCAAACATAAAACGACGGGCAGATTTTGTAAGCAAACGTCGTGAAGAATTTGATCGTAGCCGCGTTGAAAAAACGTCGAATAAATCGCGACGACAGGTTTCAAGCCGCCCGCCGCCATTCCTGCTGCCAACGTTACCGCGTGTTCTTCGGCAATGCCAACGTCGAAAAATCTGCGCGGGAAAAATTCGGCGAACTTCTTCAAGCCCGTACCGGTCGGCATTGCGGCAGTTATCGCAACAATTTTTTCGTCACGTGCGGCGCAGTCGATGACGGCTTGCGAAAAAATTTCGGTGTAACTCGGCGGAGACTTCTTCTTGAGAATTTGCCCGGTTGCCTTGTCGAATTTGCCGACGCCGTGAAATTTTTCGGGCGAATTTTCGGCGGGAGCGTAACCTTTGCCCTTCGTCGTGTGAACGTGAATTAAAACCGGCGCATCAATCACATCGACACGAGAAAAAATATCGCGCATACTTTTAATGTCGTGACCGTCAAGCGGGCCAAGATACGTGAAACCTAAAGCCTCGAACAATGAGCCGGGCACGATAGCCGATTTCAAACCGTGACGAACATTTTTTGCGGCGAGCAAAATTTTTTCGCTGATGTCGGGAAACGGAATGTTGCGGACGAATTCTTCAAACTCTCTCTTGGCGCGGTGATATTGCGGCTTAAGTCGAAGTTCCGAAAGATATTCCGACAGTGCGCCGACGTTTTTATCGATTGACATTTCGTTATCGTTGAGAATGACGAGCAACTTTTTTTTGAGCTGCCCGGCGTGATTGAGAGCCTCGAAAGCCTCTCCGCCTGTCAATGCACCGTCGCCGATGACTGCGATGACTCTGCGCGGGATTCGCTCAATTTCGGCGGCGATTAAAAGTCCCAATGCAGCACTTATGGACGTTGACGCGTGACCGACACCGAAAGAATCAAAAGGCGACTCGGCACGCTTTGGAAAGCCCGTAATGCCGCCCAAAGTCCGCAAAGTGTGGAAAGTGTCGCGTCGCCCTGTCAAAATTTTGTGCGTATAAGATTGATGACCAACGTCCCAGACGAGTCGATCGCGGCTGAAGTCAAACACTGAATAAAGCGCAAGTGTCAGCTCGACCGTGCCCAGACTCGGTGCAAGATGTCCGCCGTTTTTCGCGACCGTCGTCAAGATTAGCTCGCGAATTTCGCCCGCCAACGTCTCAAGGTCAGTCAAGCTCATCTTTTGCAATTCGGCGGGTGAGCTCAATCTTTTCAACAGTCCCGTGATAATCGCTCCTTAAAGGTTCTCTGCATCAATTCGTTTGTAAAGTTTGCCTTCGACAATCAAGACTGCCTCGAAATATTCAACTTCGATGAGCGAGCCGAGCGGAACTTCCTGCCAAACGACGTTATCGGTGGTGTAGTGCATATATTCGATAGGTTTATCGCTTGAGTTGAAAGAGTTGCGGTCGACGATGCAATAATATCTGTTGTCGCCTTCCTTTTTGAATTGAATAACGGAAATGTCGTAGGAAAGGTCTTCGATGCCGGGCGGAACGTTGGTATTGTTGCGGTACCAGTCAATCATGTTGTTGCGCCCGCGTTCGCTGTAGACTTGTTTGAAAGATGCGCTGAAGGTTGCGTCGTTGCCGTTGCGCGTGAGAACTTTAACGGTGCTTTGATCGATAAAAATCGTGTTGTCGTCGCCGTCAATGTAAATTTGATCCCAGCCTGCCGCCAATGCCGTAGCCGCGCTCATCACAAAGACAAGCAACGTTGCCAAAAAAATTCTCTTCATTACAAACCACTCCTTGAAAAAAATTTTATGTGTTCGCCGCGTAAATTCGACGCGCTCAAGTGAAAATCCTGTTGTGGAAAAATTTTTCAGCCGTCGAAGCCGCAAGCCGTCACGAAAAATTTTCAG
>CAMNPA010000013.1 GCA_946547205.1 uncultured Selenomonadales bacterium
GGTGCGGCGCGCGACATAAAATTTTTGACGGGCACCACGGCTTCGGAGTATCGCTATTGGCTGTTGTATTATGACGACATGCTTGACGATATGGCGGCGTTTCACACGAAGATCACGCGCAGTTTTTACGAGAATGAATTTGTTGCGAGCGAAAAATTTTATCGGACGTGGCAGAAAAATCACGAGGACATTGCCGAGGACGTGCGCTATCTTGAATTTGCTAATCAGATTGATTGGCGCGTGGGTCAGGAATTGACGGCGGAATATCAATCTGCCTTCGACGACGTGTATCTTTATCTGTTCAGTCAATCGGCGTCCACCAAAAATTTGGGCTCGTGTCACGCGATAGATTTGCCGTTCGTCTTCAACAATCCAAGCGAGGGCATTGAGTCGAAACCGTCGGCGAAATTGGTTAAGCAAGTTCAAACGACGTGGACGACCTTCGCGGCGACGGGCAATCCCAACAACGCTTTGATACCGCAATGGAAAAAATACAGCGTCGACGACCGCGAGACTATGGAGATAAATTCTTCGGCGTGGACTTGCCATAAAGATTTGAACGTGCAAAATTTAAACGAGTTGCGCCGCGTCTACGAAGATTATTTGCTTGATTGACGGCAAAATTTCAGGAGGCTTGACATGTATTATTATTCGACGTTTGACGGCATTATCACGACACACAGCGCGTTGGAGACCGATGAATATTCAATGCCTTGCGTGCGCGTCCACTTTGAACGTCCGAATCAGAATAACGGCTTTGATTTCGCGGACGGCAGAATTCCGCACTTCAATTTTCAAAAGGCGTTCGGATTCTCTGAAGACGAGCTTTTCAAGTTGCGCGAGTACATGCGGAACAATTCGTTTCTGATTTGGGAATTTGCACAAAAAGGCGGTGGCAAAAATGCCTAAGGTCATTGAGTTTTGCCGTGTGTTGAAAGGAGTTTGATTGTCGTGAAAAAATTTCTCGTGCTCGTCGTGATGCTCTGCGCCGTGATGATCTCGTCGACGGCTTCGGCAGAGGCTGATTGGATTAAAGTCGGCTCAGATAAATACATCACCGTTTGGGTAGATAGTAACTCCATTAGTCTCGATCGCAACTACTATACAAACTATATCATTCGCGCATCTGTTAAAATCGTATACACCGATGAAGGGCGACAACGCGAAATTGAAAGATATCGTTCAAATGGTAAACCGTTGCCAAAAGAAATTTATAATCTTTCACACGACATAGATTTATTTTGTTTTAAGGATGCCACGGATAGCATTAAATGTTTTGATTGTTTAAAGCAAGTTTCTTACACTCACAATGGAGCTACAATCCCTGATATGAGTTTTTCTCGTCGTAAACCAAAATGGACTATCATTTTACCCGATACCATTATTGAAAAAATTTTTGATTCGATTATCACACGAATTTCAAAATAAATATGAACAAATTTTGAGGAGGAAAAAATTTTGGTAAAAGTCAGCGTAATCGGTGCGACGGGCTACGCGGGCGCGGAACTCTTGTCGATTTTGATTCGGCACCCGCAAGCTCAAATCGCGCACATCACATCGGAAAGCCACACCGGCAAAAAAATTTCGGAGCTGTATCCACACCTGCGCGGGATTTGCGATTTAACGCTTGAATCGTTGGAAGACATTGAATCAATCGGCGCGGACAGCGATTTTATTTTCATCGCACTGCCGCACGGTCACGCAATGGACGCCGGACTTAAACTCGACAATTTGCCCGTGAGAATCATCGACCTCGGCGCGGATTATCGTTTCAGCGACACCGACGTTTATGAATCGTGGTACAACGTTCCGCACACTCATAAAGACGCGCACAGAGTTTACGGGCTGGCGGAAATTTATCGCAACCAAATTCGCGACGCAAAAATTATCGGCAACGCGGGCTGTTTCACGACGGCATCGATTTTGGCATTGGCTCCGCTCGTCAAACATCATCTCGTTGATGCGAATTCAATCATCGTCGACGCGGCAAGCGGTGTTTCCGGCGCGGGCAGAGGCTTGAAACTCGGCAACCACTTCGCCGAACTTTACGACAACTTCAAGGCTTACAACGTCGCTCATCATCGTCACACGCCCGAAATTGAACAGGCTCTTAAAGACCTTAGCGGCGAAGAAATTATCATCAACTTCACTCCGCATTTGGTGCCGATGTCGCGCGGAATTTTGGCAACGTGTTATGCCACGCTCAAGGAAAATGTAAGCGGCGAAATGGTCGACGCGGCGTTTCATAAAATGTACGGCGCAGAAAAATTTATTCGGCTGCTCGGACGTGACGCTTATCCCGAAACAAAATTCGTGCGCGGCTCAAATTATTGCGATCTCGGCTGGCACATTGACGAACGCACGCGACGTGTTATAATCCTTTCCGCGATTGACAATCTCGTCAAAGGTGCGGCAGGTCAAGCGGTTCAGAACTTCAACATTGCCGCCGGCTTTTACGAAAACATTGCTCTTGACGTTGTACCTTTTTATCCTTGAAAAATTTTTGCGAAGGAGTTTTGCATAATGTTCAGTGAGAATCATAAAAATGCGGGCGTGGCTTATCCGCAAGGTTTCAAAGCGGCAGGTGTTCGCGCAGGCATTAAAAAGAACGGCAACCTTGATGTGGCTGTCATTCACACAGAACGCACGGCGGCTGTCGCGGGCGTCTTCACGCAGAATTTGGTTGCGGCGGCTCCCGTTTACTACAGCAAAAAAGTTGTCGCGACGGGCACGGCTCATGCTGTCGTTGCCAATGCCGGTTGCGCAAATGCCTGCACAGGTGAGCAAGGTCTTCGTGACGCAGAGAGTATGGCTCAAATTGCCGCGCAGGAACTCAACTGCAATGCCGACGATGTAATTGTTGCGTCAACGGGACTTATCGGCTCGAATTTGCCGATGGACAAAATGGCGGCGGGCATTAAAGACGCTGTTCAAAATCTCTCTCGCGAAGGTTCCGTTAATGCCGGCAATGCTATCGTCACGACGGACACTTACTCAAAAGCTTGCGCGACCGAAATCGAAATTGGCGGCGTGGAAGTGCGATTCGGTGCCATTGCCAAAGGTTCCGGCATGATTCGCCCGAATATGGCAACGATGCTTTGTTTCATCACAACCGACGCCGACATTGACCAAAAACTTTTGCAGACGGCTCTTAGCGACGCAACGGAAATTTCATTCAACATGATCAGCGTTGACGGCGACATGAGCACGAACGATTCGGTTGTTGTATTGGCGAACGGTGCGGCGGGCAATAAAAAAATCGTCGACAAACTTTCTGCCGACTACGAGAAATTTTTTGAGACGCTCAAGACGATTTGCATTGAACTTGCCAAACGAATTGCTTCCGACGGCGAAGGCGCGACGAAGTTCATCACAATCAACGTCACGGGCGCGAAGTCTTTTGCAGACGCTAAGCAGGTCGGTATGGCTGTTGCGAATTCTCCGCTGTGCAAGACCGCAATTTTCGGGCAAGACCTCAACGCGGGCAGATTTATTTGCGCGGTCGGCTATTCCGGCGTCAAACTCGATCCCGACAAAGTCGTTATCAAATTCGGCGACATCACCGTTTATGCCGACGGACTCGTCACGAAATTTGACCAAGAAGCTGCCAGAAAAATTTTGAGCGAACACGACATCACAATCTACATTGAAATTAATGAAGGTAATGATTCTGCAACGGTTTATAGTTGTGACCTATCATATCGCTATGTCAGTATCAACGCAGAATATATCTCGTAATTGAGAAAATTTAGAGGCGTAGCGCAATGGCTAAAAAAATTATCGGCATATACCAAATCACCTGCACCGTGAACAATTGGAGATATATCGGGCAGAGCATCGACATCAAGCGGCGATTCAATCAACATAAACGCAAACCGCCCGACGGAATGATTGACGACGTTGCGAAATACGGTATCGACAAATTCAAGTTTGAGATTCTCGAAGAGTGCGCTCCCGAAGAACTCACTGCGCGGGAAGATTTTTACTTGAGCACGCTCAATCCCGAATACAACATTCGCACGGAAGGGCACGGCATTTCAGAGGAAGCTCGAAAGAAACTTCGTGAATCGAAACTCGGCAAAAAACGTCCCGATATAAGTCGTCGTGTCAAATGCGTTGAGACAGGCGAGGTCTTTGAAAGTCTTCGTGCCGCCGCGAAATGGTGCAATGTTCCGCCGCCAAACTTGAGCGCGTTGCTTGCGGGCAAAGGTCGAACGCTCGGCGGTTTTCATTGGATTTTCGCTGATGAAGACGAAGAGGCGGCTCTCGAAAGAATTCGTCAAATGCCCGAAGGTCATCATCCAACAGAAGAAACTCTCAAAAAGCAACGTCGAGTAAAGCTTGGCAGAAAACTTTCGCCCGAACACTGCGATAAAATTCGTCAAGCGCACATTGGAAAGAGTTGGAAAGAATCGACTTACGAGAAATTTTGCAGGAAAATTCGTTGCATCGAGACAGGTGAAATTTTTTCAAGCATTAAAGAAGCGGCAGAACATTACAATCTCAAACGTCCCAATATCTCCGCTGCATTATCGGGCAAATCTAAATCGTGCGGCGGTTATCATTGGGAATATGTCGACGGGCAATCTCCTAAGCAACGTTCCGAAAATTTCCGTCGAAAAGTCAGCAAACCTGTCCGTTGCGTCGAGACCGGCATTGTCTATGAAAGTGTCAGTAAGGCGGCGGAAGCGTTCGGTGTCACGGATTCTGCTATCGACAACGCGGCGAGCGGTAAACGTGAAAAATCTTGCGGCTATCATTGGGAATTTTTTGACGGCGAACTTCCGCCTTTGGAAGAAACTCAAACTGTTGCGCCAATGTTGATTATGTGTGTCGATACGCAAGAAATTTTTCAAACTCTGCACGACGCCGCAGAAAAATTCGGCATTTCTACAGCCGCAATCAGTCACGCGTTGAACGGTCGCGCAAAGTCGGCCGGCGGTCATCAATGGAAATTTCGCGCGACGTTGTCGGCTTGAACTTTTCACAAAAATTATCCTCATCGAGAATTGCGGTGAGGATTTTTTTTTGCTATCATGTGACAAAATTTTAGGAGGTGCGACAATGAAAAAAATTTTTGTGACAATCTGCACGGCGATAACGATTTTGATTGTGCAGTCGTCCGCGCAGGCTTACGGGCTTTTCTGGTACGACATGAGCTCGCAGATAGCGCAGTGGAAAAAACTCGTCATCTTTCCGCTTGCCTATTCCAACGACAAAAATAATTATCTCATCAGCCGCGACGAAACGTCA
The DNA here is from genome assembly GCA_946547205.1 of uncultured Selenomonadales bacterium. Lineage (GTDB taxonomy): Bacteria > Bacillota > Negativicutes > Selenomonadales > Selenomonadaceae > Quinella. Next base: position 5,254 of record CAMNPA010000013.1, read on the forward strand.
TTGCTGTTTTGGGAAAACAAGCACTTGATGGAACGGCTTGAGAAAAAAATTAAGAACATGCACACAGTCAGACTTGCGCCGGGCATAAAGGAGAAAGACGAAATTTTAATCGACAAGTTCAGCGTGTTGCTTGAACCTTATCCAAATGAACAGGCGCGCGCAAAAGCAGTCTTCGAGCAGACGGGCGCGGATATGTATCTCTTCCCGCGATTCAAGGAAAAACGAATTCAAACGGACACTTCGCCGCGAACGGAAGTAAACGTTCAACTTAGCTCGTGGACGGAAATATCGGGCAGCCCGAACAGCGACGGCATTTACGATAAGCGCACGTGGACGGAACATCACGTCATTCCCGAAAAGCAAGTTCATCTGCACATCATGAAGTTGGAGTTTGAAGGTTACGACACGGAGACGGCAAAAAAAGTTCTGCTGTTCCTGGACGAGAGACGCGATTACAACGTTGACGACAAGCACCAGTTCAGAAGCATTACGAAATACATTCGCAAGGACTTCGGCGAACTCAAGAGCGGAAAACATAAGGACAAGGATAAAGCCGGCGCGATTAAAATCGGCTTCAAGAACATAAATCTTCCGAGCGATGTCGGCGGCGATGAATATTCGCTCAAGAGCGCGTATTTCGGCATGAAGTTTGAAGTTATGGACAAGTTGAAAGGTGTCAGTGTCATCACCGACGCCACGAGCGATAAACAAATCGATTATTACGTTGAAGGCGACGTTTCGACGTGGAAAATGTCTTCGATATGGCACGCGCCGCACGTCACGACACGCGCCGAGATTGTCAGCACTGAAAAGGACAAGTGGAAAGACGCCAAGGGCAACGAACACACGAAATACACGCGCAAATATAAGGAAGTCATTGACGATCACTTTGCCTATTGGAGTTTCACTTGGCATATCGGCGCAACGTTCCGCCTCGTCAATGCGAAGACCGGTCAAGTTGTAGTTTCCTACAGCAATTATGAGACGAACGATAAACCTATGGACGCTTACAGAAAAATTCTCCGCGACTTTTGCAAGGAAGTCAATGCTCGTTTCCAGGCGAAATGATTCGGAAAAAATTTTAGCCGGAAAGTCAACGCGACCTTCCGGCTTTTTGTTTGCAAAATATTTTTAGAGCAACTGTTCAATGTCTTTGGCGATTGATGACGGCGTCGTAGTCGGCTCAAAACGCGCAACAACATTTCCGTCGCGGTCAATCAAAAATTTCGTGAAGTTCCATTTGATGCCGTCGCCTTCGAGATATTCGGGAAAATTTTTCTGCAGAGCGTCGAGCAACGGTTTTGCAACTGGATGATTCATGTCGAAGCCCGCGAATTTTTTCTGCGCCGTCAAATATTTGAACAGCGGTTGAGCACTCTCTCCGCGAACGTCGCCCTTTGCAAAAATCGGAAACGTCACGCCGTAATTGAGCTTGCAAAACTGCTGAACTTCGTCATTGGTGCCCGGCTCTTGTCCGGCGAATTGGTTGCACGGGAAGCCGAGAATTTCCAAGCCGCGCGATTGATAGGCGTCGTAAAGTTTCTGCAGTTCGGCGAATTGCGGAGTGAAACCGCATTTGCTTGCCGTATTGACAATCAACAGCACCTTGCCGCGATAATCCGACAAAGATTTTTCCTCGCCGCGTTTAGTTTTAACCGTGAAGTCGTAAACGCTCATTTTGCCATCTCCTCAATCAGTGCGTCGATTTTGCGCTTGTCGAAGCCGAGAACGTAATTTTTGCCGTCAATGGTCGTCACGGGAACGGTCAAGTCTCCGGAAATTCTCAAGCACTCTTTAGCCGCCTCTTCGTCCAGTTCGATGTCGCGCACCTCGTATTCCACGCCGCGAGATTCAAGATAGCGTTTCGTCTTAACGCAGTAAGGACAGCTCTGAAACGAAAATACCTGGACTTTCATAAAAATTCCTCCTTAAACATTAAATATTCTATCGGCTTATCGAAAATCTCCGTGAGCTTGGCAATTTCGTCTGCCGTGAAATTTCTTTCGCCGCTCGTTTGCCGGCGTTTCTTCCGTAAAACTACAGCCGCCGTCGGTCAAGTTGTAGCCGCTTGGAGACTTGGTTTTGAGTGTCGCGATTAAGTTGACAAGCAAGGCGCAAGCGTTGTAGAATTTTTCGGAAAAGCTTTGCGCTTTGCTTTTGATTGTTTGTTACGAAACCAATCTTAGCACGCAGAGCTTTTTCCGTCAACGGAAAGCATAAACTCGGCTTCGCGAAAAAAATTTTTATCGTGACGCCGCGCGAACTGTCGGATATTTTGGAGAGCGACGAGGATTATTGCAATGTTGATTCGTGAAATGACCGTCGGAATACGGCGAGCTGGAAAATTTTTTGTACGAGGCGATTTACATTCCCGAAGGCGTTCAGAAACCGCCGCGAGAAATTTTGACGCGTCCCGAATTGAAAATTTACGTTGACGACTTCGGAGCGCGAGCCGGCGATTGTTGCGTTGTCGCTGAAGTTGACGGAGAAATTATCGGAGCATGTTGGGCGCGAATCATGAACGACTACGGGCACCTTGACGATGAAACGCCGTCTCTTGCTCTGTCCGTCAAGAAAATTTTCGGCGTCAAGGCATTGCTACGGCTCTGCTTGAGAAAATTTCTGCGCGGCTTGCCGAAAAAAATTTCCGTCGAATGTCGTTGTCGGTGCAGAAAGAAAATCACGCGGCGATTGAACTTTATCGGAAGACAAAATTTGAAGTCGTCTTTGAACGCGGCGAAGAACTGTTGATGACGAAAACTTTGCTTGCATAAAAAAAATTTCCTGCAGTCGAAACTCTGCAGGATTTTTTTTAGCCGCCTTTCTTATCGCCTTGTTTGCCGACGTTGACGAGAATTCCAATCGCCGCCATGGTGATGATTAGTGACGTGCCGCCGTAGCTGATGAAAGGTAACGGGACGCCGACGACCGGTGTCATGCCGCCGACCATGAGCATATTCGCTATTGCCTGTCCGACGACGAGAAGCATTATTCCCATTGCGAGAATTTGTCCGTATTCGTCGCGAGCTTTGTTGGCAATTCGTGCCGCATACACCGCGAACGCCGCGAACAGTAAAAATACGAATATCGCGCCCAAAAAGCCGTTCTCTTGGCAGAAAATCGCGAAGGCAAAATCCGTGTGCGCCTCCGGCAGATAATCGTATTTGCTCACGCCGACGCCGAGACCCATGCCCGTTAATTCGCCCGAACCGATTGCCGAGAGTGATTGCACAGTTTGATAGCCGTAATTTTGCGCGTCCGACCAAGGATCGTAAGTTATCTTCAGTCGTTCCAATCGATAAGGCTCGCGGAAAATCATTATCGCCGCTCCGATTAAGCCCGTGAATAAAAGTTGCAAGACGCGCTGTTTTCTCAAACCGGAAACGATTAACATTACAAGCGGTATGCCTAAAATTATCGTCGCCGTGCCCAAATCCGGCTCAAGTTCCGTCAAGCCCGCGATTAAGCCGATGATTATCATTTGAATTGTGATGATTTCCAATTCTTGTCCGAGTCGAACTTTCATTGAAATATATGACGCCGCGATCATGATTGCCACGAGCTTTGCAAGTTCCGCCGGTTGAAATTGGAAGACGACTAACGGCAACCATCGTCGCGCACCATTGACGACAGGTCCGACAATCAGCACGGCGATAAGCGCGGCTATCGTGACGAATAAAATTCCGACAATCCATCTGCGCCAAACGTGATAATCGAAATAGAAACATACGCCGAACGCCATCAGCCCGACGAAAACATTGATGACGTGTCGTTTCAAGAAAAAGTAAGGCGTATCGAATTCCGCTTCCGCAAAAATGAAACTTGAGCTGAAGACGTTGATTGTGCCGAGAATCAACAGCACGACCATTATCGCGATAATCGCTTCCATGTCGCTTGTCCAAAATCGTTTCTTGTCGTTTTGACCGAGTTCTTTCTTGCGAACTTCAGCCATTGAATCATCTCCTTCAATCAGTTTGGATTGTTGAGTTGTTGATTAACTCCTAACTCCTAACTCCTAACTCCAAACTAACTTAAACGTTGTGGCGAAACATTATCGGCAAAGTTTTGATTCGCAGACGATTTTTAATCAGCCACACGCCGAGCAAATGTTCTGCCAAAAAACTCACTGCCCGATAAATGCGCGGGTCGTCGCTTGCGGCAATGTCCGTCGTCGCCAAAATTTCTTCCGTCGCGTCGATGATGAACGAGAACAGCCATTTGCAATAGGCGTCGAAAATTTTCCGCCGCGCAACAAAAATTTCGTAGCAGAACGTGCCGAAGCCGTCGTTGATTCTGTCGTAAGCGTCAAGATAATCCGGTTGACGTGCCGCGATAAATTTTCTGACGGTGGCGATAACGTAATCGGCAAGAGCTCGCGTGCTCAACGTCGCCTTCCAATCGATAAGCGGAATGTAGCCGAATTTGCAATCGTTGACGATAATATCATAGTCGCGCAAAATTTCTCGTGCCTCGTCGCCCGTCAAAATTTTTTCAACGTCAAAGGTCGCGGCGTTCGATGTCGTGAAAAATCTGCGGTAGTGCACGAAGCCGATAAACGCGTGCGAAGTATTTTTCCAAATCCAATAAAGCGCGGTGACTTCGTTGAGATAAAGATTTAGCGTGCTGATGTTGTCGCCGATGTCGTCGGTCACGTCGCCAAAAGTTTCCGCAGCTTGAGCGTGTCCGGCGTGAATGATTCGATAATCGGCGGGCAATGCGGAAAGTTTGGCGTCCTTGTGCGTGACGATGTAAGCTGCGAAATCTGCGCGGACAAATTTTTTCAGCAAGACGACGTTGCCATTGACGGCAGGGAACGCGGAAATTTTTTCAAAGGCGTCGGCGTGAACAGTCAAAAAATTTTCCAACGCGGAGCCGTGTCGCACGAAGAGCAAAATATTTTCGCTCAAGTCGTCGAGCTGAATCACAGTGTCAATAAAATTTTCGGGCGAACGTTCAGCCGTCAACAAGAGCGCGTCAAAAAATCTGAACTTGCAATCGTCGAGCGTGCGATGAATTTTCGAGTAAAAGTTTTCAATCGCAGGGAACGTCACATTTTCGACGACGCCTTCAAGCCGCAAATTCATATCGGGAAACATTTGATAATCATTCGCCGCAAAGCAGCCGTCAACGTCGAGAGTGCGCGGAAGATTGAGCGAATGAATCAGATTGAAAATTTTCACGGCGTTATTGAGCGAGAAGAAACCGTTTGTCGCGTAAATCATCAGCGTCGGCACGGTCACGGCATAATCAATCAGCTTGAGCGCGTAGAGTTCACGGAACCGCAATAAAAATTCGTCGCGGCTCGTGAAGACGATATAATCCGCCGAAGTGTTCAGCAGTCCGCGCAGATTGTCAACGGAAATTTCCGCGCCGTTGATGAAAATTTTAAAGTCGCCGTCGTTGAGCGTGTAACTGTCGGCAAAATGCGTGTTGCCCGGCACGATGAATTCGCCGCGTTCAGCCGCACCGTTGAAAGAAATTTTCGCGACAATGTCAACGTCACGACCTTGCGTCTCGTCCAAAAATTTTTTCACGTTGCCGCAAAGAAGTATTCGCGGAATGTATTTGCTTGCCAAAAAAATTTCGCCTCAATTTGTCGCAGTGTAATAGTTGCTCGAAGTAATTTAACCTAAATATTTTTAGCCGTCAATAATTCTTCCATAAATTTAAATCGCCGCACGGACAATCCCGCACGACGATTTAGCGAACGCCTTTTTGGGCGACAATATTCTTTAGTGGCGGAGCAGAGAGGACTCGAACCTCCGCGCCCTTTCGAGCCTAACGATTTAGCAAACCGTCCCCTTCACCGACTTGGGTACTGCTCCTTGTCTTGAAAGACGCGCTCAATTTACCACAACGCCTTTTGCATGTCAAGAAAATTTTTTTGCAGCCGGCAACGATTATCGAGTATAATCCATTCGAGGTGATGAAAATGTGTTTGGCTTTTCCCGCAAAAGTTTTGCAGATAGACGGCGATTTGGCGACGGTGGAGCGTTCGGGCGTGAAACGTGCGGCAAGTTTAATGCTCGTGCCCGAAGCCAAAGTTGGCGATTACGTTTTGATTCACGCGGGCTTTGCAATGCAAGTCGTCGATGAACGCGAAGTTCAAATCCGCGACGCACTCGTTGCCGAAATGAACGGTGCACCACGAACGATTGAAAGTTTGAATTGAATTCGCCGCGACGAAAATTTTTTGGTTTAAAGGATTTATAACCCGCCACGCCGAATAATCACGCAAACACATTCGGCAAGAGCGGAAGGAGCTGTTTGTCATGGCAACATTCAACATCAGAGGCAAAAACATCGAAATCAGTCAACC
>CAMNPA010000014.1 GCA_946547205.1 uncultured Selenomonadales bacterium
ATTTTCAATCCCGCAAATCTCGACGGGCGACATGTTCCGCGCCGCAGTCAAAGAAGGTACACCACTCGGCAAACAGGCTAAGGCTTGCATGGACGCCGGAAAACTCGTGCCCGACGAAGTGACGATCGGAATTGTCCGCGAACGTTTGGCTAAGGACGACTGCAAGAACGGTTTCATCTTGGACGGCTTTCCGCGCACCGTTGAACAAGCTGACGCGCTCACTAAAATTTTGGACGAACTCGGCAAAAAACTTTCTCGCGTCTTGAATATTCACGTGCCGAGCGAAGATTTGATTGAACGCGCTGTCGGTCGTCGAATCTGCAAAAATTGCGGCGCAACTTATCACGTGAAATTTCATCCGCCCAAAAGTGACACTTGCGACGAATGCGGCGGTCAGCTTTATCAACGCGCTGATGACAACGTCGAGACCATGACAAATCGTTTGAGCGTTTATGAATCGTCCACGCGCCCGCTGATTGATTATTACAAACGCGCGGGAATTTATACCGAAATTGACGGCAGACAACCGATTGACAAAGTCACCGAAGATCTCGTTAACGTTTTGACCTCGGTGAAAGATTGAACCGGAGGCGGCAACTATGTCAAAGCAAGACGTTATCGAAGTCGAAGGCAAAGTTTTAGAAGCTCTGCCGAATGCAATGTTCCAAGTCGAATTGGAGAACGGACACAAAGTTTTGGCGCACGTGTCGGGAAAAATTCGCATGAACTTCATCAGAATTCTTCCCGGCGACAAAGTCACGATTGAGCTCACGCCATATGATTTGACTCGCGGCAGAATTACTTACCGTTTCAAGTAAAGCTTTTTGCGCGTGAAGAATTATCCACATTGGATGCCTCGTCACGTTGCCTCGCGGAAGAATTACTTATCGCTTTTAAATTAAAAGTCTCGTTGAATGGAGCTGAAACCCGGCGCGCATGGACGCGCGCCGCCGCCGTTAGGCGCAGGATTGCGCCGTGGCGGTTGACGCCCCTGCGAGGTGCCCTTTCTTTCGCTTCCTTTCTTTGGGCAAGCAAAGAAAGGAAGTTCACAAAAAAAATATGGACAACGAAAAGAAAACGTGATACATTATCGAATCGTTTAGGAGGCGGGTCAAAATGAAAGTCAGACCGTCAGTCAAAAAGATGTGCGACAAATGCAAGATCATCAAGCGCAAAGGTCGCGTCATGGTGATTTGCGAAAATCCCAAGCACAAACAACGTCAAGGTTAAGGAGGTGAAAATTTTATGGCACGTATAGCCGGTGTAGATTTGCCACGTGACAAGAGAATCGAATACGCATTGACTTACATTTACGGAATCGGGCTTCCCACTTCTCAGAAAATCCTTGAGATGACGGGCGTCAATCCCGATACGCGTACAAAGGATCTCACGGATGACGAGGTTGTTAAACTTCGTGATGCCATCGATCACAATTTCGTTGTGGAAGGCGACCTTCGCCGCGACATTCAGATGGACATCAAGCGACTCATTGATATTGGCTGTTATCGCGGACGCCGTCACCGTCTCGGCTTGCCCGTTCGTGGACAAAACACTAAGAACAACGCTCGCACTCGCAAGGGTCCGAAAAAGCTCGTCCAGGGCGGCAAAAAGAAAGACTAATCTGTAAGGAGGTCAAGACAGGTGGCAACAAAAAGAACAGTTCGCGCCAAAAAGAAAGTTCGCAAAAATATAGAATACGGCGTGGCGCACATCAGCTCCACGTTTAATAATACGATTGTCACGCTCACCGACAAAAGCGGCAACGCAATTTCATGGGCATCGGCAGGCGGTCTCGGTTTCAGAGGCTCTCGCAAATCTACTCCGTTCGCCGCGCAAATGGCAGCTGAAGTTGCGGCAAAGGCGGCTATGGAACACGGCTTGAAGCAGATTGAAGTTTACGTTAAAGGTCCCGGCGCAGGTCGTGAAGCGGCAATTCGTTCGCTGCAGGCAACGGGTCTCGAAGTCAACATGATTAAAGACGTGACGCCTATTCCGCATAACGGCTGCCGTCCGCCCAAACGTCGCAGAGTTTAATTTGGAGGTGCAAACATGGCAATCGAAAGAACACCCGCTTTAAAACGCTGCCGCGCACTCGGAATTGAACAGGCTGTTATCGGTCGTTCGCGCAAGATTAACGACAAGAAACATCAAGGGCAACAGCGCATGGGTCGCAAGGTCAGCGAATACGGACTGCAACTTAAAGAGAAACAAAAGGCTAAATTTATCTACGGCGTGCTTGAACGTCAATTCCGCAACTACTACGAGAAGGCTAAGAAAATGCCGGGCGTCACGGGCGAAAATCTGCTCATCCTTTTGGAACGCCGCATTGATAACGTTGTCTTCCGTCTCGGCTTTGCAAATACTCGTCGTCAAGCTCGTCAAATCGTCCGTCACGGTCACATCACCGTTAATGGCAAACGCGTCGATATTCCGTCCGCACTGGTCAAAGTCGGCGATGTCGTCGAAGTTTGCGAGAAGAGTCAATCGAAAGAACTTTTCAAGGCGATTAAGGAAGTCAACAACGCGTTGAGTGCTCCGCCGTGGCTCGATTCAAATCAAGCGAATCTCAAAGGCTCGGTAACTCGTTTTCCAACCCGCGAAGACATCAGCGACATTCCCGTCAACGAACAGTCCATCATTGAGTTGTATTCAAGATAATTTGAGAGTCCCGACAGGAATTTTTTTCTGTGAAAGGAGCGGATCTCTTGAATAACGACAACGATAAGAATGACAATCAGAAGCCGCCGAAAATTGAAATGGTCGAGATAAGCGACGACGGCAATTACGGCAAATTCGTCTGCGAACCACTCGGACGCGGCTACGGTATCACAATCGGCAACAGTCTGCGTCGAATGTTGCTCAGCTCTCTGGAAGGCGCGGCTGTCACTTCGATTAGGATTGACGGCGTGCTCCACGAATTTTCAACTTTGCCCGGCGTTCGCGAAGACGTGACAAATATTGTGCTCAACATCAAAGAGCTTTGTCTGAAAGTCGACGAGGACAAAAATCAGCAAGCACTGCCTTTCGCGCAAGTCAATATAACTCCGCCGCAAACTTACACGCTCCGAATTGACGTTGACGTTGAGGAAGAGATGAAAAACGGCGGACACACCGGCGGGCGCAGAGAAGTCACTGCCGCTGATATTGAGTGCGATCCCAGTATCGAGGTGCTCAATCCCGAATTGCACATTGCTTGGCTCAACGAGACCGGCAAGCTCAAAATCGAAATGACGGCTCGGACAGGTCGCGGCTACGATCAGGCAGAGAAAAATAAAAATCCCGACGACATCATCGGAACAATTCCAATCGATTCAATCTTTTCACCTGTCTTGCGCGTCAATTACAACGTCGAAGATACACGCGTCGGCAACGAGATGGACTTTGACAAATTGACGCTGGAAGTTTGGACGAACGGCACGCTTAGTCCCGAAGAAGCTGTTGCGAAGGCGGCAACGATTCTGATTGCGCACATGAAACTTTTCCAGAGCATGGACAGCATCGCGCTTGAAGAGACCGTTGAAGAGCCGGAGAATTCGGACAAGGAGCCGGAAGACGAAGTCGCGGTTACACTCGACAAAAATCTTGCCAAGCCGATTGAAGAGCTGGAATTGTCCGTTCGCTCGACGAATTGCCTCAAGAGAGCGGGCATACACATCGTCGCGGATTTGGCTGATAAAACTGAAGAAGAAATGATGAAAGTTCGCAACCTCGGGCGCAAGTCATTTGAAGAGATAAAACTCACGATGGATCAGCTCGGCGTCTCGTTCAAGCAGTCGCCGATAAGCAACATTCCAACCATGATGGACGATTGAATCTTCGCAGGAAGGAGGAAATTTTTTATGAGCTACAGAAAACTCGGCAGGAACTCCGGCGCACGCAAGGCAATGTTCAAAAGTTTGCTTAGCGCGTTCTTCCAATATGAACGCATTGAAACGACGGAAGCTCGTGCCAAAGAGTTGCGCAAATTCGCCGAAAAAGTTATCACGCTTGCAAAACGCGGTGACCTTAGCGCACGTCGTCAAGCAATAAATCTCGTCGCGGATGTCGACGTTGTTCATAAAGTTTTTGAAGAAATTCCCGGCAAATACGGTGACAGAGCCGGCGGTTACACCAGAATTTTGAAACTTGCGCCGCGTCGCGGTGACGCCGCTCCGATGGTTCTGATTGAGCTGGTGTAAAAATTTTTTGAACGACAAAAAGATGCTCTCCAAATTTTAACGGAGAGTATTTTTTTTAGGAGGTGACGGGCATTGAAGTTGACGAGCGTGATTGGCAGTCAAATCGCAAATCTTTTTCAGAAACGCGGCGAAGTTGAGCCGAACGGTTTAATCAAAGCCATTGAACGTGAAGTTGTTAAGCAGAAGTCGAAAGATAATCTCGTTCCGAATTCTTACACGATTTATCTTTGCGAGGAAGATTGTCACCGATTGAGCGCGGCGCGGCTGATGAAAGCTCTGCATGAGGCTGTTGAACGCAAAGTTATTCGCGAAGAATGTTTCATGGACGGCGACCTTTCAATCAAAATCAAAAAAAATTCCGCGCCCGACGAGACTGCCATTGTCATTGAAACCGCTTACGTTGACGAGTCCGCGCAGGAAGAAGATACAATCGACCTTGAAAACGACGTGCTGTCACACACGCTGATTGAGGACATTGGCACCGCCGACAACGACGCGACGATTATTGCTGACAAAACTCGAATCGTTTCGACAATGCGCACCTTTCCGCGTCGACGAATTGAATATGATTTGGCGGTCATCACTGATTCGGAGAATTCGGAAGTTATTCTCGGCGAACGGCAAATTTATCTTGGTCGCAGGCAGTCGAATGATTTTGTTCTAAACGACGAGAGCGCGTCCAGAATCCACGCTTACATTGCCTACGAACGCCACAGACACGTTCTTTACGACGCGGGCAGCTTGAATGGTACGCACGTCAATAAAAAGCCGATTAGCCGCTGTGAGCTCAAGGACGGCGATAAAATTTTGCTCGGCAACACGACGATAACTTACAAGGTTTTATGACGGAGGAAATTTTATGATCAGCGTGACGAAGTTGCTTTTTGCTGACGATTACTTCGGCGATTCACTGCGTTACACGAAAAATGCTCATCGTATGCGCGACGGTGCGGCGGAAGGCATCGGCCCGGTCGTCGTGTGGAATTCAACGCGCACTTGCAATTTGAAATGCCGACATTGCTACATGAATTCCGATTCGCAAAAATATCGCGACGAGCTCACGACTTCCGAGGCTAAACGTTTCATCGACGATCTTGCAGACTTCAAAGTTCCCGTGCTGTTATTTTCCGGCGGAGAGCCTTTGATTCGCGAGGACTTCTTTGAACTTGCCGCTTATGCCGCCGAAAAAAATGTTCGCCCGACACTTTCCACGAACGGCACGTTGATAACTCGTGAAGTCGCTCAAGAGATTAAAAATATCGGCGTCGGATACGTCGGCATTTCGCTTGACGGTCTGCGCGAAGTCAACGACAAATTTCGCGGCGTCGAAGGTGCGTTCAATCGTGCAATGAGCGGCATTGAAAATTGCGTGGCTGTCGGTCAACGCGTCGGCTTGCGTTTCACAATCAATCATCACAACTTCGAGGAGCTTGATAAAATTTTTGACTTCATCGAGGCGGAGAAAATCAATCGCGTTTGTTTTTATCATCTGGTTTATTCCGGTCGCGGCAGTCAAATGCTCAATGAAGACGTCACGCCCGAAGAGTCGCGCCAAGCCATGGACACGATTATTCGACGCACGAAAGATTTTGCTCTGCGCGGACTTCGCAAGGAAATTTTGACGGTCGATAATCACTGCGACGGCGTCTATATGTACTTGAAGGCTCTCGCTGACGGTGACGATGCCCTTGCCGCGCAGATTAAAAAATTTATCGGCATGAACGGCGGAAATCGTTCGGGCATTGCGTTCGGAGAAGTCGATCCGCTCGGCTACGTTCATCCGGACCAATTCACGCAACATCACACTTTCGGCAACGTCCGCGACAGAAAATTCGGCGACATCTGGACGGACACGAGCAATAAAATTTTGGCGGGACTGAAAAATCGCAAGCCGCTCTTGAAAGGTCGTTGTGCACGCTGTAAATTTTTGGACAACTGCAACGGAAACTTTCGCACGCGCGCCGAGGCAGTCACCGGAGATTTTTGGGCAAGCGATCCGTCCTGCTATTTGACTGATGAAGAAATTGGACTGTAAAATTTTTTGCGCGGTTAATGATTATGGTCGTTAATGCCTTTGACGCGTCCACTGGATGCAACGTCACGTTGCTTTTTGGGCGTCTGACCCTTCGTGTTATCTTACCGACGCGGAAATTTTTTGAGGTGGTGCACTCATGCCGAGAATTTACGACGACAAATATCCGAACGGCTTTATCGAAGTCGAGCACATCAATCCTTATCTGATGAACGCGCCCGATATTTTCGTTGAGCCGAGACCGACACCGTTCTTTAACGTGCCGCACATGATTAAAGGCAGTCAACCGACCGACAACGGAAATTTTTTGTTGACGCCCGAAGAAAAAGACGAGCTCATCAGCAAAAATCCCTACGCGGAAAAATTTATTCGACCGTTTGTCGGCTCAAGGGAATTCATACGAAAAATCGCGCGATATTGTCTGTGGTTAGTCGATTGCACGCCCGATGAACTTCGCAAAATGCCGTTGGTCTATCAGCGTGTCAAGAACGTTCGAGAATTCCGTTTGAAAAGCAAAAAAGCCGCCACTCGCAAGGACGCCGATAAGCCGACGTTGTTTACAGAGATTCGACAGCCGAAAACAAATTATATTTTGGTGCCGAGTGTAAGTTCAGAACTTCGCAAATACATTCCGATTGGTTGGATGGACGCTGACACGATTGTAAGCAATTTGGCGTTCGCATTGCCCGACGCAGATTTGTTTTTGTTCGGCATGTTGACAAGCTCTGTGCATATGGCGTGGGTGCGAATGGTTTGCGGGCGTTTAACCAGTCGAATTCGCTACTCGAACACGATTTGCTACAACTGCTTTCCGTTTCCGCTGTTCTATCGTGACGAGTGGAAGTCGCGCGTTGAAATTTCGGCTCAAAAAATTTTGGACGCACGAAAAAATTATCCCAATGCGAGCTACGCAGACCTTTACGACGAAATTGCAATGCCGTCCGATTTGCGCAAAGCTCACGAGTTGAACGACGCGGCAGCAATGAGTTTGTACGGAAGACTTAAGCCTGACATGGACGAAGAGACTTTGCAAATTAAGCTGCTGCAGATGTATGCCGACCTGCGCGAACATTTTGGCGAAGGCGACGAATACGACGATTAAGCAACAAAAAAACCTCGCGGTGCCGTCAATTCACGGTCGCGAGATTTTTTTTTGCAGTCGTTCACGCGTCGACAACTGACCATTCGTGCGTGAAGTAAAACTCTTTGCTCTCCGGCATTTCGCTCCAATTCTCAACGATTCGACTTACAGCGCGAGTAACGTCGGTGTGTCCGTCGGTGTTCGTCAACAGCACGAGGAATTGATTTGAGCCGTTCTGCGAGACAATATCGCCGCGCCGCAGTGTTTTGTGCAGACACTCAACAAATTGTTCGCCCGCATGTTTCAGCGAGCTTTTGCTGTCCTTGGAACGTTTGAGCGCGAACAGGACAATGCAAATCGTCTTGCCGTAACCTGCGCGGGTGCGTTTGAGGAAACGATAAATAATTCGGAAACTCTCGAAGGGAATGACGTAAGCACCGGGCTCCTTGTTGCGTTCACCAAGAATCATTTCGACTTGCGCGAGCGTGACGACGGTTTCAACTTTGTCTTCAAGCGCATCTTCGCTGAAAATGTTGTAGCCGTGTTTGCCGTTCTGCTTGACAATGTAAAGAGCCTTGTCCGCCTTCTTGTACAGCTCAACAAAATCAGTGCCGGCTTGCGGAACGAGTACGCAGCCGATTGACGCGCCGAGCGGAATGTTCATGTCTTCGCCCATGAGCTTTTTCGCGACTTCGGTAATTTTCTCGTTGATGAATTGAGTTTTCGCGGCAATGGCAGCGGGTTCGTGGACGCCGTGACAAAATGCAACGAATTCATCGCCGCCCATACGTCCGATTAAATCTGTTGAACGCATCGCCGCCCGCAAGATGTCAGCGAAGGCAATTAAAATTTTGTCGCCCATCGCGTGCCCGTGAATGTCGTTGACGAGTTTAAAGCTGTCAAGGTCAATCATCATCAGCGAGCCGTGAGATTTTTTGCAAGTTTTCTTGAGCTCTTCTTCCGACGCGCCCTTGTTGAAAAGTCCCGTGAGTTTGTCCGTCGACGAAGTTTTTTTCAAGTCTTGAATTTCGTCAACCATTTTGAGAATGTTCGCGACGCGTCTAAGCAGAACTTCGGGCTTGAAAGGTTTGCGAATAAAATCCATTGCGCCGTTATCAAAGCCTTTGCTCTCGACTTCATCGCTTTTGTCAGCCGTCATGAACATGAACGGAATTTTTTTGTGGAATTCGTTTTGCAGCGCGATTTGCAAGTCGTAGCCTGTCATGCCCGGCATTCGGAAATCGGAAAGAATCATATCGGGCTTTTCGTTGCGATAAGCTTCCATTGCCTCCTGCGCAGATTGTGCACAGACAGTTTCATATTCGCCCGCCAGCATGTTCTCCGTCATCATCAGCGAGACAATCATATCGTCAACAATCAAAATCTTTTTCATCGCCAAAACCTCACCGTCTGAAATTTTAATTCATTATATCGATTTATCGCGGCGAAGGGAAGAAAAATTTTTCGCGGCATAAAAATTTTCGCAAGCACCGTCGCTGCAATCAAAAAGCCGAGAGCCGTTAAAGCTCCCGACTTGTTTTGTTGCGGTGAAAAAATTTTACAAGACGCCGCACGCCGAAGCAATGATATAAGCCAATGCACCGCCGCAGAGTGGTCCAACAATCGGCACCCAGGCATATCCCCAATCGGATTCGCCTTTGCCGGCAATCGGAAGAATCGCATGAGCAATGCGCGGACCAAGGTCACGAGCAGGATTCATCGCGTAACCGGTCGGACCGCCGAGAGATAAACCTAATGCCCAAATCAGCACGCCGACGATATACGGACCATAGCCGGGCACGAGTGCGCCAATCGGTTTGCTGAAAATCATCCAGATAATGAACATCAAGAAGAACGTCGCGATAGTTTCGCACAGGAAGTTTGCCATTGGGCTGCGAATTGCAGGTCCCGTTGCGAAGACGCCGAGTTTCGTTGCAGGATCGGGCGTTTCTTCCCAATGCGGCAGATAAGCGAGCCAAACGATTGTTGCACCGACGATCGCGCCGACGAGTTGCGCAGCTGATGTCGCCAAAAATTGCGGCACGGTGTAAATGCCCGCCATGGTCTTTGCGAGCGTGACAGCAGGATTCAAATCGCCTTGCGGTGCTCCGAGTGTTGTCGACGTGAAGACGCCGAGCGTGACTGCGAATCCCCAGCCGACAGCTATACAAATCCAGCCGCCGCCTTGACCTTTTGATTTCGTCAGCGACATATTCGCGCAGACGCCGGCACCGAAGACGATAAGTACCATGGTGCCCATGAATTCGCCGAACAGGTTATCCATGATAAAACCTTCTTTCTATGTATGAATAAATGCAATTCGGAGAGCGAGATGCGAAAATTTCCCGCCCGCCGAAAATTTCAAGTCAAATTGGGATATAATTTTTTGACGAGCAGGTCGGGAATTTCAAAGTGTTGATAATCCTTGCGAGTGCTCCAATTACCGCCCCACTCAAAACCATGCTCAATGAACAAGCGATAGCACAAGTCGTTCTCATCGATTTTGTAAGGAAAATTTTTTGTGCGGTCAAGGTAAGCTCCGGCGGTTGCAGGCTCCAAAATTCTTTTGCCGTCAACAACTTTTGTATAGGGATTGTAAAGCGTGTTCACGTACATTGCCAAGCCGAGACCGTGTTTTGAAACTTTTGTCGTGTGCGAAATGAATCTGAAGTTGAAACACGACGAATTATTATCGCGCATGGAAAGTTCGTCGTCGGCGTCATATTCGTCCACCAGTCGAATTTTTTCAATCGGATAGTTCGCCGCGTAGAGCTTTTGAAAAATATCCAGCAAATCGCAGGCAATGTAGACGTTGCAAATAATTTCGCCTTCCAAAGTTTCGCCGCGCAGATTTTTATGGAGAACGTGCAGATAACGCAAATCCTCACGCGGCAAAGTGCAATTATCCTTAAAAGATTTTCCTTTGATTCGCGCAAAAATTTCGTCGTTAATCTACGTAATGAAAAAGCCTTGCTCCAAAACTTTACTCTCGTCTTGAGCAACAACGGGCGCAGCTTCGACAATCGGAACGTCGATACCGCCGACGCAAAGAGCCGCCGTCAACAGTGCCGTTAAAATTTTCTTGTTCAATGGTAAATCCTCCTTGAACTACTCCCGCCTGTAGAGGCGGAAGATTCTTGAGAAGTTTGATAGCCTAAGCTATCCTTATTCTCAAAGGTCTGTCCAAAAGACCCACACACGGTCGCCCGAAGGTCTCCGCTTGCTTTTACTTCTTCGCACTACTTTTCAGAGACAAAGCGAGGGTTAGTGCTCCCTCAAAAACGATTCTGTTTCAAATCGTTGGTCGTAAGTACACTTTTTTAACGTGGTAGTCATCCACATTCGGAAATATATCTTTTGAAAAATCGAAAGTCAAGTGGCGATTCATCCCCCGCCTAAAGCGGCGAGGGTATTCTCGCCAAATTTTGGATAAAAACTTTGTGCCGCGCCAAAAAATTTTAAACCTGAAATCAATCGTCGTTGAGCCAATTCATCGAGTGTTTAACAGCTTTGCGCCAACCTTTGTAGAGAGCATCAGCCTCGTAACGTTTCATTTCGGGTTCAAAGCGCGTTTCGAGTTGCCACGCCGATTTAAGCTCTTCCTTGTTCTTCCAGACGCCGACAGCAAGTCCCGCAAGATAAGCCGCACCGAGAGCCGTTGTTTCGACGATTTGCGGACGATCTACGGGCACGCCGAGCAAGTCAGCTTGGAATTGCATGAGCAGATTGTTCGCCGACGCACCGCCGTCAACTTTGAGCGCAGTCAATTTGTCGCCGCTGTCAGCTTCCATCGCCTCAAGCACGTCGCGTGTCTGATAAGCAAGAGAATCCAACGTTGCGCGGACAATGTGAGCCTTCGTGGTGCCGCGTGTCAAGCCGATAATCATGCCGCGAGCGTTCATGTCCCAATAAGGCGCACCGAGTCCGACGAATGCGGGAACGAAATACACGCCGCCGGTATCCTTGACTTTTTTGGCGACCCATTCGGAATCGGGAGCACTGTCGACCATGCGCACGCCGTCACGGAGCCATTGAATTGCCGAGCCTGCAACGAAGATTGAGCCTTCAAGCGCGTATTCAACTTTGCCGTCAAGTCCCCAAGCGATTGTCGTGACGAGACCGTTTTTCGACTTGTGAATTTCGGTGCCGGTGTTCATCAGCATAAAGCAGCCCGTGCCGTAAGTGTTCTTCGC
>CAMNPA010000015.1 GCA_946547205.1 uncultured Selenomonadales bacterium
ACCAAATCTCAACGGGCTTGACGACGGAAATTTTTACGATTTGTTGAGCGTGCGGCGGCAACGTGACGTTGCATCCGGTGAGCACTACAAATTTTTTCACGGGCTAAATTCCTCGCGCATTAACGACCAAATCTCAACGGGCTTGACGACAGAAATTTTTACGATTTGTTGAGCGTGCGGAGGCAACGTGACGTTGCATCCAATGGACGCGCCTAAAAGTTTCAACATATCGAAGTCATTCACCGCGCTCCAAATTTTCAAGACAAGCTCCTCATCAGTGACCAAATCTCAACGGGCTTGACGACGGAAATTGTGACGAGCTGTTGAGCGTGCGGAGCCGATGAAATTTCTTGACCGTCAACGTCGCGCATTGAAGTTATCGTCTGCGAAAAAGTTTCGTCGTGCGGCTGAAGAAATTCCACGCGTTGATTGAGTTCAAACTTTCCGCGCTGTTCAATCGTCGCCGTCATTGTTGAGCCGTCGAATTCGCGAACGATGCCTAAAAAATTTACGGAGCGATTCGGCTTCGAGGTCGAATAAATTTCAGTCGGCTTGTTGTCGCTCATGAAAAAGCCTGTCGTGTACGGTCGGTGCGCAACTTTGTTCAATTCGGAAAGCCATTCGTCGCGGATAAAAAATTCGTCGGGATTGGCAAAGTAAGAATCAATCGCCGCACGATAAACTTTGACGACGCCCGCAACGTAATTAACGCTTTTCATGCGCCCTTCAATCTTCAAGCTTGCGACGCCGCTTTGAATCACCTTGTCGATATTCGGCAGCAGACACAAATCTTTTGAGTTCATGACGTAGGAGCCGCGATTGTCTTCGCCGACGGGAAAAAATTCGCCGTCGCGAGTCTCTTCAACCAAACGATATTTCCAGCGGCAAGAATGAGTACACGCGCCTTGATTTGCATCGCGCCCCGTCAAAAATTTCGACAGCCAACAGCGTCCGGAATAGGAAATGCACATTGCGCCGTGAACGAAAATTTCAAGCTCCGCCGCGCAGTTCGACTTGATGTCTAAAATTTCGTCGCGAGTGAGTTCACGGGCAAGGACGATTCTTTTCGCGCCGAGTTCGTGAAAAAATTTCGCCGCTTGAAAATTCGTGACGTTCGCCTGTGTGCTGATGTGAAT
Source organism: uncultured Selenomonadales bacterium (assembly GCA_946547205.1). Lineage (GTDB taxonomy): Bacteria > Bacillota > Negativicutes > Selenomonadales > Selenomonadaceae > Quinella. Next base: position 1,137 of record CAMNPA010000015.1, read on the forward strand.
GTTCAACGCGAATTCTTTTGCCAAATTCAGAACGCCCAAATCAGAGACCAACACCGCGTCGACGCCCGCACGTTTCAAAAATTTCAGATAGTCGGCAAGGTCATCGAGATCAGCATTGTGAGCGAAAATATTCACAGCGGCATAAATTTTTTTGTCGAGCGCGTGAGTGAATTCGACGGCTTGCAAAATTTCTTCGCGCGTGAAGTTGTCGCCGTAAGCACGCAGGCTGAAATTTTTTCCGCCGAAATAAACAGCGTCGGCACCGTAAATCAGCGCGGCTTGCAACTTCTCAAAATTCCCTGCCGGTGCCAAAAGTTCGGGCTTAACGATATTGATTGACAAGTTTCATGTGCTCCTCGTAAGTCGTGGCATAATGATTGTGACCGCGACGGTCGGCGACAAAGTAAAGATAATCGGTCTCTGCAGGATGAAGTACAGCAGTTATCGACGCCATGCCGGGATTTGCAATCGGTCCCGGCGGCAGTCCCATATGCTGATAAGTGTTGTACGGCGAATCAATTTGCGTGTCTTCGATTGAAACGTCTTCCTTCGGCGTGTCCATCAAATATTGCAACGTTGCGTCGGTTTGCAGCGGCATGTTGAGCTTGAGACGTTTCAACAGCACCTGCGCGACAATCGGACGGTCTTCAGGGAAACGAACTTCGCGTTCAACGAGTGATGCCAACGTTATCAAATCGTAAATCGACAAATTCATTTCCGCCGCACGTTTACGCAAGCCGCTGGACAATCGCTCATCAAAATTTTGCGCCATCAACTTCATAATCTCATCAAGTTCCATGTCGCTTTCGACGCTGTAGGTGTCGGGAAATAAAAAACCTTCCGCCGCGTAGTGAACGTCCTTGTGCTTTTTCATGTAGTCATAGGGCGCGAAGTCGACGGCAGCCTTGAGGAATTCTTCTTTGTCAGCAAGGTCGAGACTTTGCAGACGTTCGGCAATTTCTTTGACGCCGAAGCCTTCGGGTATCGTGAATTTAATCAAACGCTTTTCGCCGGTCAAAAGTTTCGCGAAAACTTCATCGTCTTCCATGTCGGCAGTGAACGTGTAAGAGCCGGGTCGGAGCTTGTCGTCGTAGCCGCGCAGTCGAGCGAGAATTCTAAACTTCCATTTGCTCTTGATAACGCCCTTTTCCGCGAGCTTGTCGGCAATTTCGGCGGTCGAGTTGCCTTCGCGAATTTTAACGTTAATCGGGTGCTCAATGTCTGATTCGGCGTCAGCAGTGACTTCAGTCGGCACGACGGGCTTTTGAATTTGCACGACGGACGGATCAGCAACAAGTTGCGCGATACCTACGGCAATCACGCACAGGAAAACGGCAATCGCGACGTTGCGAACGTAATGCCAGGAAATTTCTTCCGGCAGTCCGCCGAGCCACACGTTGAGCTTGTTTAGCGGAGAATTTTTTTTGCCTGCGCGGCGCGACGGAATTTTAATTTCCTGCGTGTCTTTGTCGTGGTCGACGGTTAATTTTTTGTCATCGGGCTTGCTCATTCTTCCTCGTCCAAAAGTTTTTCGTAAGCCGCTTGAACTTTATCGAATTCTTCATCGGTGGGCTCAATGTATTCTTCCTCGCCGTCCGCGTTGACGACAATTTTCGCAATGATAACGTCGTCGTCCTCGCAGCCGCAATCGCAATGTTCGTCGTGATCGTGCTCGTCTTTGACTTCGACAAGGAGCGCGAAATTTTCGCCGTCAACGGGAATAATCATCTCTTCGACGTAATAGAAAACGTTGCCGTCCTCGTCGGTCATCTCAATCAAAATATCATCGTCCAAAATTTCTTCGCGTTTATCAGTCATCTAAAAATCTCCTTTCGTACTGTCCAGATACCCTTGCAAGATATAAACCGCCGCCATCTTGTCGATAACTTTTTTGCGCTTTCGACGACTGACATCAGCCTCAATCAGCGAACGAGTTGCCGCGACTGTGCTTAGCCGTTCGTCCCAAAAGACTTGCTTGACGGCGGGAAAGGTCGTTGCGATTTTCGCCGCGAATTTTCTCACGAGTTCACAACGCGTGCCTTCGGTGCCGTCCATATTTTTTGGCAAGCCGATGACAAAAGTTGTCGCCTCGAATTGCGCAACGAGTTCGCCGAGTCGTTTCAAGTCGTCTTTGTTTGACGTGCGGCGAATCGTTTCAACGCCCTGAGCAGTCAAGCCGAGCAAGTCACTCACTGCCACGCCGATTGTCTTGTCGCCGATGTCCAGTGCAAGTGCTCTCAACGTTTGTTCTCCAATCGATCCAAATATGTGCGCACGAGTTCTTCAAGCAGTTCATCGCGTTCAACTTTGCGAATCTTGCTGCGCGCCTCAAGGTGGCTTGTCACATAAGCCGGGTCGCCGCTCAAAAGATAGCCGACGAGTTGATGCACAGGATTATAACCTTTTTCAGTCATTGCGCGATATGCGTTCTTTATGACCTTTTCCGCACGATTTTCTTCCAAGCCGAAGCTGAACATTCTGGTTTCGTCGCTAACGGTTTTGGTTTCGTCGCCGTTCATGTAATCACTCCTTAGCAAAACTTTTTCGGGCATTGTACAACAAAAAGGGACAAGGGACAAGAAATTTTCTTAGGTTGTGTTGGTAAATTGCATTTGGCATTCGGCGTGTAAATTTCTTTTTACGTTTAGGATCTACTTTTTCTTTGCTGCTAATGCGTCCATGCGCGCCGGGTCTCGATTGATACAAGTCGTTACGAAAATTTCAAGTCATTGACGCGCCGATAACTCCGTCGCGAAAAATTTTGTCGACGCTGACTTTGACGACCGAGCCGAGTTCAATGCCGCTGTCCGGAACGTAAACGCGCACATAATTTTTTGTCAAGCCGTCGACAATGCCGTCCGTTGAAGTCTCCGCGATTATCTCAACCGTTTTGCCGATAAGTCGTTCCGAAAATTTTTCAGCCTTCGCACGCGACAATTCGACTGCTAAATTTGCACGAGCTTTTTTTGTCTGCTGCGGAATTTGATTCGGCATCGACGCCGCCAACGTTCCTGCACGCGCCGAATACGGGAAGACGTGAATTTTGCTGAACGGTTGCTTGCGAACGAATTCGATTGTCTCCGCGAAAAGTTCATCGGTCTCGCCCGGAAAGCCCGCGATTAAATCTGTGCCGATTGAAATGTTTGGAACTTCGTCGACGAGCCGCGCAGTCAGTTCCGCAAAATTTTTCGTCGTGTATGGTCGGCGCATTGCCCGCAAAATTTCATCGCTGCCCGATTGCAACGGCAAATGTACATGATTACAAAGTCTCGAATCATTTTTCAGCAGGTCAATCAGCGCGTCGGACATTTCAACCGATTCGATTGAGCCGAGCCGTAAACGCAATGGATTTGCCGCGTCAAGGACAGTGTTCACCGCGTCGACGAGAGAAATTTTTTCGCGCAAGTCACGACCATACGCGCCGATATGAATGCCCGTCAAAACAATTTCCTTGTAGCCCGCAGATTTCAGCTCCAAACTTTCCGCGCGAATACTTTCAAGGCTGCGACTGCGAACGCGTCCGCGAACGTAAGGGATAATGCAGTAGGCGCAAAAATTATTGCAACCGTCCTCGATTTTCAGAAAGGCTCGCGTGCGATGCGGACTGTGCGGCAGTTCCTCGAAGATGTGAATGTCGTCGACGCTGCCGACTTGAAAAATTTTTTCGCCGCGATTTTTTAACACGGTCTCGACAAGCTCAACAATGCGCGTCCTGTCTTTTGTGCCGATAATCACGTCCACGCCGTCAATTTTGGCGATTTGCTCCGGCTCACTCTGCGCATAACAACCGACGACGACCAACACGCAATTTTTATTGACGCCCGCCGCACGACGAACCATTTGCCGAGATTTTTGCGAACTGACTGCCGTAACTGTGCAAGTGTTGACGACGACGACATCGGCCGCAGAAATTTCCGCCGCGAGTTCATAGCCCGCCGCCGTGAAAAGTTTCAGCATTGCTTCCGATTCGTATTGATTGACTTTGCAGCCGAGCGTTTGAAAAAAAATTTTAGGGACTAGGGACGAGGGACTAGGGACTAGTTTTTTTTGAATGATTCTGTCCATGGCTCAATTCATCGATTCATAATTTATCATCGCCAAGACGGAAATTGCGGCAGTGTCAGTCTTCAAGACGCGCTTGCCGAGAGTGACGCTGATTCCGCCCGCAGATTTTATTGCAAGGACTTCGCGTTCAGTGAAGCCGCCTTCCGGGCCGATAAGCACGAAAATATTTTTGTCGCCGACAGTGCTCAAAACTTCGCGGACAGTCGTATCGCGTTCACATTCCCAACAGAAAAGCAACAGCGTATTTGAATTGAGCGGCGAAATTTCTGCAAGCCAATCGTCGAGCGTGCGAATATCTCCGATTGTCGGAATGGTATCGCGGGCGCACTGTTCGGCAGATTCTTTGGCAATGCGTCTCCAACGTTCAAGCTTATCTTTCGGGCGAGCGATTGTCCTTTCCGAAATGAGCGGCTCAATCCCGTCAACGCCGAGCTCCGTCGCCTTCTCAATGATGTTGTCGAAACGATTTTGCTTGGGCAGACAATCGGCGAGAATAATTTTCCTGTCGCTGATGACTTTTTGAATTTCGCTGACACGTCGCGCCATAATCGTCGTTTTATCAAAGTCAATCAGCTCAATTACTGCGCTGTTGCCCGTGCCATCGACGGCGGTAAGTTTGTCGCCACGTTTGGCGCGCAATGATCGGGCAAGGTGATGCGCATCGTTGCCGCTGATTTTTATCGCGTCGCCGGTTATGTCCGTCACAAAAACTCTCTTCATGCTTGCACCTCTCACAAAAAAAATTTTTCCGATTGTATATCACAGCCGCGCTTTTCGCAAATAAAAATCCCTTCGACGTTTATCGGAAGGAAAATTTTTCGCGCGTGAAGGAAATTTCTTTCGGCGGCAGAATTTGCAAGCGCAAATCATTTCAAAGGAGCAATTAATCATGTTGAAAAGAATTGTCGCGCTGATGACGGCGGTAATATTTTTTTTGACCGCACCGACTCTCGCGTTGGCAAAAGACGATTTAGTCGATAAACCCTTCCAACAATCTCCGCCTGACGTTCCGCAACCAACGACGTTGCCGCCTGAAGAAAAATCTGCACAACCAACGACGTTGCCGCCTGATGAAAAATCAGCACAACCGACGACGCCTGAACAACCTCAACCTACAACGCCGCCTCAAGAAGAAGTCGAGGGTTTGGAATTTTTGCTTTACGAACAGGATGGCGTTATGGCATTCGCGGTGATAGCCGACCACGAAAAATATCAACTGCGCCCGGTTTTGGCACGCGGCAAAGTTCCGGGACTGGCAACCGTTTCGCAGATGAACGCAGCAAACGCAATCGCAACGATTAACGCAAGCTATTTCGGCGGCAACGGCACAATCTACGGCAACACGAGAATTGACGGGCTCACGGCGGGCACGACGTATTTCATTCGCTCGGCGATGGGAATTATGGCGAACGGCTCAATACTTTTTGCGCGGCAGATTTATCGCGGCTCGCTCTACTTCAACGACATTGAAATTGTCATCAACGGCGTCAACTGCGAACGAAATCCAAATACCGTCGTCGTTTACAACAGCTGGAACGGCGCGACGACCGGCACAAATAATTCCGGCATTGAGCTCGTCGTCAAAGATAATCACGTCACGGAAATTTTTCGCGGCAAAGGCAACAATCCCATTCCAACCGACGGAATTATTGTCAGCGCGAACGGTACAGCTGCAGAAAATTTCGCGAACCTTCAAGTTGGCGACAGGCTCAAATTCGAGGAAGATTATATCAACATGGAACACACCGGCGACTTCAACGACGCGATTCACATTATCGGCGCGGGCCCGACACTCGTTAAAGGCGGAGAAATTCACGTAACCGCCGACGCCGAACAATTTCCCGATGATATTCGCGTAGGTCGTGCGCCACGTTCAGCAGTTGGCATCACAAAATACGGCGATTATATTTTTGCTGTCGTTGACGGTCGACAAGCTCACAGTCGCGGTTGCACGTTGACGGAATGGGCACGCATTTTGAAGGACAATTTCGGCGCGGTGGAAGCTCTCAATCTTGACGGCGGCGGCTCAACGGAATTGGTCTTCAAAGGCAGTTTAGTCAACAGTCCCAGCGACGGCTCCGAACGCTACGTTGGCGATGCTCTGACGATTTTGCGGCGTTGAACCCAAAAATCTGTCATCATTGATAAAGTCACATTGAATGAAGCTGATACCCGGCGCGCATGGACGCATCAGCAAAGAAAAAGTAGATCCTAAACATAAAAGAAATTTACACGCCAATCGAGCAAGAGAATCCGCAAATCAATACGCTCTGCTTGACAATCTACACCGCTCAAGTACAATGACGCTTGAAACTTTTTTAGGAGGAATTTTTAATGGAACGATTCAATACGGCGATCGTCGGCGCAACCGGCGCAGTCGGTCAAGAATTTTTGAAACTCATCGAAGAGCGCAACTTTCCTTTCGGCGAACTGAAAATGTTGGCGTCGAGTCGTTCGGCGGGCAAGACAATAAATTTCATGGGCAAAGACTACACGGTCGAGGAGACAACGGAAAATTCATTCGACGGCGTGAAATTTGCATTGTTCGCGGGCGGCGCGGCAAGCAAACTCTTTGCACCGGCAGCAGTCAAATCGGGCGCGGTCGTCATTGACAATTCGTCCAATTTCCGCATGGATCCAAACGTTCCGCTCGTCGTGCCCGAAGTCAATCCGCAAGCAATCGCTCGCCACAAAGGAATCATCGCCAACCCGAATTGCTCAACAATAATTATGGTGATGGCTCTCAAGCCGCTTTACAATTTGTCGCGAATCAAACGCGTTGTCGTGTCGACGTATCAAGCTGTTTCCGGCGCAGGTCGCGAAGGCATGGACGAATTGAAAGCTCAACTCGATTCACTGGCTCGCGGCGAAGAAGTCACAGCGAACGTTTTGCCCGTCGCCAAACTCGACAAGCACTATCAAATCGCGTCGAATCTCCTGCCGCAAATCGATGTCTTCACGGAAAATCTTTACACCAAAGAGGAAATGAAGATGGTCAACGAAACGCAAAAGATTATGGAAGATAACGAACTGCGCATAACCGCAACGACAATTCGCGTGCCCGTCTATCGTTCGCATGCCGAAAGCGTCAACGTCGAATTTGAAAGTGATGTTTCCGTTGAAGCCGCTCGCAATGCTCTGGAAAAATTTCCCGGCGTCATCGTGCGCGACAATCCCGCCGAAATGATTTATCCGCAACCGCTCGAAACTTCCGGCAAAGACGACGTTGAAGTCGGACGAATTCGCAAAGATTTTTCGATTGAACACGGCTTGAACTTGTGGGTCTGCGGAGATCAAATTCGCAAGGGCGCGGCTCTCAACGCTCTGCAAATCGCCGAATACATGATTGCGCACGAGATGGTTTGATGAAAAATTTTCTCTGTCTCAAGTCGCGATACTTCCGCAAATTTTTGGCGGACGACGGGCGGTGAAAAAATCATGAGCAATTTCATTGAGCTGGGCAAAAAAATTTACGACGTGAACAATCCGCGCGAGGCGCATCGATTTGCCGTGTTCGTGGCGAGATGTCTCCTGCACCCGCAACGCATGAATCGCCTGGAAAAATTTTTCGCGCAATCGGAACTGTTGAGCAAAGTCGCGGACGGCTATCCATTTGTCTACGAACAGGCGACGCGGGCATTTTTTTACCACCGCTCAACTTTTGAGGAACGTGCGCGATTGATTGAAGAGAACATGGAATTTTTATCGGCGCGTTTCAACGATGAGTTCATGCTCAAACTTTACGGCGACAAAAAAATTGAGCTGTGGCGCATGAATTTGGACGAGACGCTTGGTGAAATGAATCTGGTACTTTGTGCGGAGTCCGGTCAACGCAAGGAAGGTCTGGCGGCAGTGATGTTCAACTTGCCCGGCGAAGTGCCCGTTTATCAAATTTTGTTTTGGATTGCACGCGACGAAATGATTAACCGCGACGGACAATGGGCAATGTGGATTGGCGCGATGCAAGGCCCGAACGTCGACGACGCCAAAGAAATTATCAAGCGCATAACGAAAAAATGTCACGCTTACCGCACGAAAAATTTGATTCTCTACGTTGCGCAGTCGGTCGCCAGAACTTTTGGCGTGAAAAAAATTTTCGCCGTCACGAACGAAGGCTACTACGCGAATAATCACGTTCGCCGCGACAGAAAGCTTAAAACGTCGTTCAGCGATTTTTGGCAGGAAGTCGGCGGAATTCAGACCGTTGACGCGAGATTTTTTGAGTTGCCGCTGATTGAAACGCGCAAGTCCGTTGAAGAAATTCCTTCGCACAAACGGGCGCAATACCGCAGACGATTTGCACTGCTTGACGATTTGGACGCGAGCATTTCCGAAAAATTGAGAGGTTTTGAACGTGAGAATCGCGATATTTGAAAACATCATGACGCCCGGCGGTCACGAGGTCGAGTTTGACAGAATTTTGGTTGAGGAATTTCGCGCACTCGGTCACGCCGTCGAATTTTACGTTCCCGAAAATTTTTCGTTCCAATTCGACTATCAAACGCCCGTAAATCGTTTGAACGGCGACGCGGTGACTTACACGAATTCGCGCGGGCTGAAGAAAATTTTTTCGGCGGCAAAGCGTGAGATCAATCGGCAACGCTGGTATCGTCAACTTTTCGATGCGCAAAAAAATTTCGACGCGCTGATTGTTCCCACGTCGACTTATCGTTATTTGCGGGCGTTGAATCACAGTGCGCTGAAAAAAATTTCCGTGCCGATGATTTTCATTTTGCATGGCATAAATCCGACCGAGGCTCCGAAATTTTTGGCGGCGGCTGACAAATTGGCGTCGAATAAAAATATCAAGCCCGTCGTGCTCACGTTCGGCGATAACATTTTCGGACAGCGGCGCGACAATATTTTCACGATTTATCCGCCGACTTACACCGCACGAGATTTGAAAGTTGCTCCGAAAATTTCTGCGGCTGGTGAAGTTCTCAAGGTTGGCTTTTTTGGGCAATATCGGCGTGAAAAAAATCTGCGCGGACTGCTGGAAGTTTTTTTGCGCGGAAATTACACGCGGCAAGTTGAATTGCAAATTCAAGGCTCGACAATGCACGCGGAAGATTCGCAAGACTTTGAGCAGATTATTCGGCAATATCGCGGCGATGAGCGTTTGAGTTTTTTGCACAAAGGTTTAATCGGTGCGGAATGGCAACGGGCGATTTTGAACGTCGACGCGCTGTTGATGCCGTATTCTGCTCCGCGTTACAAATATCATTGGGGCGGAATGCTTTTCACGGCGATTGGATTCGGCAAGCCCGTCGTTGCAAGTGACGACATGAATCCCGAAGTTTTTCAGCTGTACAAAGTCGGAGAGACTTTTCAAAGCGGCAACCTTGACGACCTCGCGCGCGTGCTGGAGAATTTTATAAACGACTTCGACAAAAATTTCCCGACGTATTCAGCAAATCTCAAGGCGGCAGGTGAAGATTTCTCGCCCGTAAATTTTGCGCGGCGTCTTGAAAAAATTATTCGGCAGGAGTGATGACGGCGTGGCGGACACTTTGGAACTCGTCAAAAAAATTTCGCGGCTCGCTGACGGAAAACGACTTCGATAAAAATTTTCCGATGTATTGCGCGAATCTCAAGGCGGCAGGTGAAGATTTCTCGCCCGTGAATTTTGCGCGGCGTCTTGAAAAAATTATTCGGCAGGAGTGATGACAGCGTGGCGGACACTTTGAAACTCGTCAAGAAAATTTCGCGGCTCGCTGACGGGAAAAAGTCGTTGCGATTCATGGAAGTCTGCGGCACTCACACCGTCGCGATTTTCCGTTCCGGCATCAGACAAATTTTGCCCGACAACGTCGAACTCGTAAGCGGTCCCGGCTGTCCCGTGTGCGTCACGAACGACGATT